>WRHT01000006.1 GCA_009783115.1 Desulfovibrionaceae bacterium
CATCATGCCCGAGGCCGAGGAGGCCGATGTGGAGATCCGGACGGAGGACTTGCGCATCGACGTCTATCGCTCTTCCGGGCCTGGAGGGCAGTCGGTGAACACCACGGATTCGGCCGTGCGCATCACCCATCTGCCCACCGGCCTGGTGGTGGCCTGCCAGGATGAGAAATCCCAGCACAAGAACCGGGCCCAGGCCATGAAAGTGTTGCGTTCCCGCCTGCTCCAGGCCGAACAGGATCGCCTCCAGGCCGAACACGCCGAAACCCGGCGCGCCCAGGTGGGCAGCGGCGACCGCTCCGAGCGCATCCGCACCTATAATTTTCCGCAGAGCCGGGTAACCGATCACCGGGTGAACCTGACCCTGTACAAGCTGGATGCGGTGATGGAGGGGGACATCCAGGAGATCATCGAGACCCTGGCCTCCTCCGCCCGGACCGAGGCCTTGAAGCGCCAGGCCGGGGAATAGCCCCGCGCCCTGCCCTCATGCCCTCCAGCCTGAGCCGGTTTTTGCGGGGCGAACGCCTCTCCTTTCAAAACGCCGGGGTTGAATCCCCGGACCTTTCCGCTGAATTGCTGCTGGCTTCCTCCCTGGACCTGGATCGTCCGGCTCTCCTTCGCCTGGCCCTGCTGGAGCCGGACCGTCCCCTGGAAGAATCCGCCTTGGAAAGATACGCCGCTCTCCGTAAAAGGCGCCTGGCCGGCGAACCCACGGCCTATATCCTGGGGCGCAAGGAGTTCTACGGGCGGCCTTTCAGGGTGACCCCGGATTCGCTCATCCCCAGGCCGGAGACGGAACTCCTGGTGGAGGCGGCCCTTGGGCATCTGGCCGATCTTCCGTCCGGGCGCTTTGCCGACCTCGGAACCGGCTCCGGCTGTATCGCGATCACCCTGGCCCTGGAACTGGGTCCGGGCTGGCGCGGGCTGGCCCTGGATCTTTCCGCCGCGGCCCTGCGCCTGGCACGGGAAAACGCGCGCGCCCTGGGGGCCGCGAACCTTGCCTTCATCCTGGGGGATTATACCCGTCCGCCTTTGCTCCCGTCCTCTTTGGATCTCCTGGCCGCCAACCCGCCGTATATCAGCGAAGGGGAATATGCCGTCCTGGATCACGGGGTGCGCGCCTTTGAACCGGCCACGGCCCTGGTGGCCGGCCCGGATGGCACGGAACATCTTCTTGGACTGCTGGTCCTGGGCGCGGAAGCCTTGCGGCCGGGCGGGCTCCTGCTCCTGGAACTGGGGCAAAGCCAGGGGCAAAGCCTGCTGGAGGCCGCTTCCGCGCGGCCGGCCTGGAGCGAGAGCCGCATCCTGAAGGATCTCGCCGGGCGGGATCGTCTGCTCCTGGCCCGGCGCGGCCTTCGGTAACGCCCGCCATAACCGCGCTCATGCCTGGCCTTCTTCGCGGCTGGAAATTTGCATTTCCGGGAATAATGCCTTAACATGTATTTCAAATAACATAGGGGTATTTTCAAAGATGAAAATTCGACCCTGCCCGAAGGCTTTTTCGTCTATTTTCAGGAAATCCCTCGCGTTTTATATTTCTGTTTATCTGGTTTTTTCCCCGTTTTTATCAAACTCCGCATTCGCGCAGATAACCGCCGATCCCTCCGCCGGGAACAACGCGCACTTGGGAACGCCGTCAGGCGGGACGCCGGTTTTGAACATCAACGCCCCTACCGCCCAGGGCGTTTCGCACAATAAATTCACGGATTTCAATGTCGACCGGAACGGTCTTATCGTAAACAATCTTAACCTCAGGAGCTACCATACGGATCTCAAGTCGGTTCTTTCCGGCGGGCATGTGGAATTCAACCGTAACTTCGGCGCCGGCGGCGCGGCCAAGGTAATCCTGAACGAGGTCACCTCGAATAACACCACGGCCCTGAGGGGATACACGGAAATTTACGGCCACAAGGCGGACTATATTGTGGCCAATCCCAACGGCATTACCTGCAACGGCTGCGGCTTTCTCAATATCGGCCGCCTGAGCCTGGTCACAGGTTCGGCCAACATGGCCGGCGGCGAAATCAGCGGCTTCAACATGGGCCTGGGCACTTTGCAAATAAACGGCGTAGGGGTGGAAAACTTCGGTCTGTACGCGCCGTCGTCAGCGGATCTTGTTTCCAATGCCGTCCGTATAGCGGGCGAGGTGCATGTCGGCGAAAACTTAAACATTTACTCGGGCAACGGCAAGTTCGACTATAAGAACAAGGTGGTGGGATCCGCCGGTGATTCCGGCGTGGGGATTGCCGTTGACAGCTCCGGGGTCGGCGGCATGTATGCGGGAAGCGTCCGCGTGGTCGCGACCCAGAAGGGGTTCGGCGTCAACCTGGCGGGTGACGTGGTCTCCGATATCGGCGATGTGGAGATCACCGCGGACGGGAATATCGCGTTCAAGACCGTTGCGGCCAGGAAAGAACTCAAGGCCGCCTCGGCCTCCGGGGATATCCGGATGAACGGCGGCGACGCGCGGGCGCAAAAGATCCATCTTGCCGCCGCCAGCGGCATCAGAATTGACGGCATGATCGTTGCGGGCGATATTGTGGCCGATGCGGGTAAAGATTTTACAAATACAGGCAAAATCCGTTCAGACACAAGCCTGGAAATACTTGCCGGAAACGATATTACGAACACGGGCCAGATGGATGCCAACGGCGGCGTGGCGCTTGCCGCCGCCCGCGATATAAGAAGTGGCGGCGTGATCGTTGCGGACGGTATCGTGGCCGATGCGGGCGGCGATTTTACAAATACAGGCACAGTTTATGCGGATGCAGACCTGGAAATACTTGCCGGAAAAGATATTACGAACACGGGGCAGATGGATGCCAACGGCGGCGTGGCGCTTGCCGCCGCCCGCGACACCAGAAACGATGGCGGAATCATTTCCGGCGCTATCCTGGTTGACACGGCAAGCGGCTTCACCAACACGGGCGAAATCCATTCCAACAAGAATCTGGAAATACTGGCCGGGGATATTATCAATACTGGCCGGATATACGCCACGGGAGAGATGGCGCTTGCCGCCCGGAATGACATACGGAACGGAACTTCGAAGGCCAATGCCCCGTTGTCGCTCATAGCCGCGGGCGGGGATTTGCATATCGCCTCCGGGCGGAACCTCTGGAATGCGGGAAAAATCAATGTCGGCGGAAGCGCCTTTCTTGATGCCCTCAACCTCCACAATTACGGGCAAATCCTCGCCAACAGGGATTTGGAATTCGCGATCCGGCAGGATCTGATCAACTACCGCGCCGCCGGGATTTTAGCCGGCGGCAACATGTCCTTTCAGGTAGGCCGCAACCTCGTTAACTACAGGGCCGAGATTTTCGCGCTCGGCGACATTGCGATCAAGGGGCATGAAGGCGCATCCGTTTCGCCTTCCAATCCCGTGCAAAACGCCGCGCTGTATGAGAATCACTACATCGATCCGGAAAAGACGATTGTGGTGGACCCGCCGGAGCTTTACCATCTGCCGGAAGAACCTGTGGAGTACATGGATATGCGCTTCCTGCTCGAGGATGGCGCCGTCGTGGTTCTGCCGGGCGACGCCTTCCCGGACGATGCGCCCGCCGGGAGCCGCTATGAAAGCGATGACGGGTATATTTTCATAGTCGGAACCGAAGTTGTCAGCTATGTCACTATCCCCAACCCGGACTATGCCGCTTGCACGGACGCCGGAAATAGTTGCGGCGGCATACCGCGGACCGTGCAGCAGGCCGTTTATGATTATGCCGGCACGGATACGCTGACGCTTAAAGGCAAGGCTGCTGGCGGCAGCCGCGCCACGCTTGCCTATACGATAATCGATCCGGAAGAGACGGCTTCCGGTGGCGATGACGCTTTCGTCCCTTCGCCTCCTCCTCCGCCCCCGGCGCTGGCCCTTGAGGATATTCCCGTCATAAACGGAACCGGCCAATTCTCCGACAGAGCGCTTGATGGCTATGTGTCGCCGTATGACGCCGTGCTTTCCGATATTCCGCTCGGCACCCTGCTCAACTGGGGCGGCAGGATAGAGGCCGGCGGGGATATAACCGTTGCCGCGGGCAATCTGCTCAACCAGGGCGTTCATATAAATACCGGCTATGCCGCCTATGACATGGTATATCATAAGCTGCGCGACAGGGTTTGCGGCGGATTGCGCACATGCGGCTGGACAGAGATGGGGCGGTATATTCTTACAAAGGTGAACCTGGATTCCATTGCGGGCGTGATCAACGCCGGAGGGAGCATGTCCGTGGATGCGGGCGCTATCCGGAACGAAAGCTCCGTGCTGTCCGCCAGGAACGATATGCTCCTGAATGCCAAAAACAGCGTGGAAAACATAACTTACAGCGAGGTCGTCAGCTTGGCGATTTACGAGCAAAGGAGAGTCTGGCGATGGAGGGGGTTTAGAAGCTGGTTTGCAACTGAGAATAACACCAAGTATGACCAGAAGAGAATATACTCCAAGCAGCGCGCTGCCATACATAATCGGCGATTCCGGCCTTGAGAAGTCCGCTGCCGGCGGAAGCGTCAATATCCTTTCGGCCAACGAGGTTTCAACCCATTATGAAAGACACGAAACTACGAATTATATCGGCATCGTGGCGGCGGGCACGCTCACCGGCGGCGCGTCGCTTGCCAAGGATACCGAGGTAAAGATTGAAAACGGGAGATTTTCCGCGGAAACCGTCCTCGGCGAACGTTCGATGGATGGGGTCGATCAGGCGTCGTCCATCGCCGTTGGCTCCAATTTAGCCGTCGGCGGCAATCTCCGTATCGGCGCGGCCGGCGATATCAACATCCAGGGATCCGGCATCGCCGGCTCCGGCGACATGCTCTTCGCCGCTGAGCGCGACATAAACATCACCGAGGCGCAAAATACCTATTCCAAAGACAAGTCGCACGAAGAAACGACGGTAAAGGCTACCGCCGGAGCCGGCAACGCTTATGTGGATGTGGCCTTTGTCTTGTTGGCGATTTTGGAGGCGGGAGAGATTGTTGAGAAAGCAAAGAGCGCGCTGGAAAGCATAGAGAAACTCCGCGAAGAAGGCAGGGCCACTCCCTCGGCGGTACGCGATGCCAAGGCCAGCCTCGCGGCGGCATACGCCAGTCTGCTCAAGGCAAAGGCGGCGCTGGTTGATGCGGTTGCCGCCGCCGCCGGCTCATCGGCCACGTATGGTTTTTATGCCAAAGCCGGCCTTGCGCTTGATACGCTCGCCAGCAACGAAAACACGGCTCAGACGTCTAGCTTGGCATCGAGCATAACCGCTGGCGGGGATATATATTTCAGCGCCGGGAACGACATGGCGCAAATCGGTTCGCATGTGTCCTCGAATTCCGGCAGCGTAATCTATGATGTCGCCAATGATTTGATATTCGGCGCATCGCGGAATACGTCTAAATCCTCGAGCGACACTTCCCGCTCGACCGCGAGCATGAGCATCGGCACCAACGGAAGCGTTTCCGGCAATGTGGGGCACGCCGAATCCAAGAGCGCTTCCGAGGCGGCCTCCTACAATTATTCCGGCACCACGGCGGAAAACGGCTCTATCATATACAGGGTCGGCGGAGACATGGACGCCATAGGCTATAACGCCCTGGCCCGGGACATAGATTTGGAGGTAGCGGGCAACCTGACCCTGGAATCGTTGCAAAATACTTCGTCCTCGAGCAATTCCTCGTGGGGCTTTGACGTGGGCTACAGCAAGAATGGCGCAGACGCCAAGTTAAATGGCAAAATTGAGCTTGGCTCGGGGCAGACCGACAGCGCTTTGGTAAACCGGCAGACCTCGATCATCGGCACAAACAGCGTCAATATCTACACCGGCAAGAATACGCATCTTAAAGGCGCGCTGATTGCCGCGCACAACGACAATCTGACGCTGGACACCGGCACGTTGAGCTTTGAAGATATGTACGGCGGCAAAGCCGGCACATCTATGGGTTTAAAGCTCAGCGGGAGCTTGGGTCCCAAGCCCGCTGAAAAGCAAGCGCAAGGCAGCGGCTCTCAGAACAAGCCCGCATGGTGGAATACAGTAATGGCATCACAAAAAGCCGCCAAGGATAAATGGTCGGAAGTCAAGCCCTATCTTCCGGATGCTCTTTCCTACAATAATTCTGGTGAAGAACAAACCGTCCGCGCTACGGTGGGCGGCGGAACAATTATCGTGCGCGGCGATCCGGGCATGGATTTATCTTCCCTGAACCGTGATCTGTCGCGGGCCGTCACAACGAAGGAATTGCCGGGCTTGTCGTTTGACATTAAGGATCACATAAATTTTGTGGATAATGTATTCGGCCAGTTCGACAAAGTGGATAATATATTAGACACGACGTATGCGGTATTGGATGAGATGAAGAAATTCGGGGAAGCTCCAGGTAAATACATAGGCGAGCAATGGGACAAGGCCGATAAAAAAATACAAGACGGAAGGGAAAAAATAGAAAATATCCCTGGCAAAATCAAAGAAGGTATAGATAATGGATTGGATAAAATAAAAGACGCCTGGATCGAATTCAATAACTGGCTTTCTGCCAGGCAAAATATGGAGAATGTGCAATGATTCCTGTTTATCTCAGAAAATGCCGTGTTCTTCCAATCGTTCTGTTTTTTTTGAGTTCATGTAGTATAGGCATACCCATTACCCCAAAGGATGCCGATTTTCCGCTGCATAAAGCCTTTAAGGTGCCTTACCCTGAGACGCATATTTATAACTGTCTCGATGGAGATCTTGTCTGGAGGCATGTCGCGGACTTGAATTCAAAATGGTGGGAAGGCTATAAAGATGCTGGTTCCTCACAGCCGGACCCTGACGGGGACGGCAAAATTTACACATACTACGTGTTTAATACAGATTTTTATGAGGAGGTTTCTGACCACCGTATTAAAAAGATACTTGAATGGGCGGACCAGCGATACTTATCAGAACGTACGGAATTATACGGATATACTTTCACCGTGCATACCACGGACGACGATATCGTCACCCAGTGCGCGGTTACGCAAAGATATCTGGGAGAGAAAGCAGGGAAACATACCTCCGGCCGTTTAAGTCCTAAAGATATAGAATGGAAGAATCCTGGCTATTCGAGAAGGTATTAGGATATGTCATGAGAGCGCGAATGAGGATACCGAGTGGGGTGTGAATGCGGGATACGGGGCCGGAGCCGGCAAGAACGGAGTGCCGAAAGGCTCAACGACAATCGGTATGACGAATGCGGGCGACGAAAAAGATGGCATCACCAGAGCCACCATAGGGAGCGGTGATGTCGAAATAGCTGACGGGAGCGGCGGGGGTATAAACCGCGACATAAACAGGCAGCAGGAAATCACCAGAGATTTGTTGACCGGGGCGCGGAACGCTAACCTTACGATAGACAAACGCTGGTTTAGCGAGAAAGGTCGGGAAAACATCCTGGATACGGTGGTCAAGCTGCCGCAAAACACCGTCGATGCGGCCGCGAACGCCGGCATATCAGCCGCCGGTGTTGCGAAATATCTGACCTACGATTTGCTTGGAAATGTCGTCGGCAATATTGATGACCCGGTGAAGATGGTAAAAACGGCCATTGATCAATTCAAGCACGGGGCAATTGAAAACCAAATCGGACAAATTCCGCGCATAAGGGATGTGCTTAATAACCAGGAAAACATGACTCCGGAAAATTTTGCCGCGATCAAGGATGACCTGATAAAAATTTTCAATGCTAACGGGGTTGATGTCCAAGATATAACTCTTTTCACAGATAAAGATGATCGCCAAGCTTTTTACACGACAGACTCCAATGGCAACAGAATGGTTGTTGCCATTGGTATAATAGATAAATATACTGATCAACAATTAACAGGCCAGCAATTGACCTTAGCCATGCATCACGAAACTACCGATCACGCGTCTGGTAAAAGAACTGAGGATTATGCGAATCAGATAGGATTATATGGACAAGAATCAAGGGATTTCTTTAACGCTCTACGCTTTGCAGATTATACTAATGATTCATATTTAGATAGAAATAGTTATATTGGGTTGTATGGCGATTATTTTTTAATCCAGCAAGGGAATAGTTTGTCATTGACTATTAGTCCGGAAGAAACTGTGAATTGGGGGAGGGCTATACCGTTACTGGATCCATTAGTCAGATCTGTTGAACGGGGCGCATCGGCGGCGGGGCAATGGGTCACAAATGCTGGACATCAGGTTTTAGCGTGGATTGAAACCACCCCCTATGTTAATACAGGCGTGCGCTTTTCTTGGGGAATTGTGGAGCCGAGTGTGTCCTGGACCACAGTCCCTGCGGCTTGGGGAGCTATTTTAAAGGGAGGATACGAAAAATTTAATCTGGAGGAATTAAAAGAAGGATTAGAAGAATTTTCCAAAAAACTGAAAAAATATAATGATTCAGATCGCGTAGGGCTTATCACAGATTTCTCCTACTATGAATGAGAATAATGGGAGTAGCCTATGTCTTGTTTTTTTCTGGGGATAGGGGTGATAATCTTGGGTGTGCTGACTTTACATAGTGGGAGGGTCGGCTGGCATGGCCTTGATGTGCCGGCGTTGCCCTGGGCGGGTTGGGGCGTGATATTCGGCGGCATCATTATGTGTATTGTCGCTATACGGGCTATGTTGCGCGGAGAACACAAACCCAAGCGGTATACTGATGAAGAGCTGGCCAAAGTTATAGAAGAATTGGATCGCATGTTTTTTAGGGAACACGGATATTGGCCGGAAGAGCCAAAATCAGATAAAGACAGATAATCGACAAATCCGGAGTTCTTCAATGAAGAATTTATTTGCGTTTGTATTTGCTATTGTAATTTTTTACGGTTTGTCGGGATGCGGCGGCGCTGGCGATAATTCGAGTTTGGGCAGGGATTATCTGGATCACCAGGAAATTAACAAATGGCATGAAAATATAAGAAAAGGGGAATTGTAAAAAACAAATCCATTCCATATTTGAAGGCGTTTCCAGGATGTCTTGTGAATTTTTGTTTGGCATAGGTTTTTTTCAACGCGAACCAGCCCTGGACGCCCAAGGTCCGTTCATGCCGCCGTGCACGCCTGGCCTTTGTGACTAAAAATTTATATCCTTGCAAATAAATAAAACCTGGATCGAATTCAATAACTGGCTTTCTGCCAGGCAAAATATGGAGAATGTGCAATGATTCCTGTTTATCTCAGAAAATGCGGCACTCTTCTTATCGCCTTATTTTTTTTAAGCTCATGCGGCGACCCTACCCCCAGGCCTTTTGACTTCCCCTTTCAGAAACACAAAACCTATGGTCCGGAGTTCACTTGGCGGCAAGTGCGCGCCTGCCGTGACGGAGACCTGAACGGGAGGCATGTGGCGGAGTTTTATGAGCCTGCCCCGGACGGCTATTGGTGGGAAGGCTATAAAGATGCTGATTCCTCGCTCCCCGCCCCGGACGGGAACGGCAAGGTTTACATGTACTTCATGTTCAGAACGGTGTTTCATGATGGTTCCATTGAACAGTTCCTGGGAATAGTCAAAACGCTGTTCCTGGGGTATGCTTTCACCGTCCATACCACGGATGAAGATATCGTCACCCGGTGCGCGGTCACGGAAAAGTACCTGGGCGAGAGATATGGGAAGCATGCGGAACTCCCGTAACATGGCGCCGCTCAAGATTGGCCGTGCTTGAAGCCGTAATGAAAATGAAATGACTGGGATGTCCCGCAAATTTTTGTTTGCCGTCTGCTGCGTTTTCGCCGCTATGCCCGCCCTGGCCGCCCAAGGCCCGCTCATGCCGCCGGCCGGGATTGACCAGGAGCAGGGCCGCATTCAGCAGCAACAGCAGCAACTCCTGGAAAACCTGCTGCGTGAACGGGAACTGCGCGAGGCCGAGGCCGGAAGGCCGCGGACTGGACCGGAAACTCCGCCGCAGCCCGGAAAATCTTCCGCCGGGGCCGGCCGTTGCGTGGAAATCAGGGAAATTGAGTTTTCCGGCAACACGGCACTCCCCGATTCGCGCGTGCGCGAAATGCTTTCCCCGTACGAAGGGCGCTGCCTGGCGCTCGAGGAAATCAACGCGGCCCTGCTCGGCGTCGCCAACGCCTATATTGGCGAAGGCTTCCTTACATCGCGGGCCTTCATGGTCATGCCGCAGCCGCGGCTGCGGGAGGGCGTTTTAGTCATCAAGATATACGAGGGCAGGCTGAGCGCGATCGAGGGGCTGAAGGGCGGCGAGCGGGCGACGGCTTTTCCCTTCATGCTGGAAAAAGTTTTGAATCTGCGGGAGGTGGAACAGGGACTCGACCAGATGAACCGGCTCGGATCGAACAAGGCCACGGTGACCATTGAGGCCGATGAAACCCGCGAGGGATACAGCAGGCTGATCATCAAGAACGAGGCGCAAAAACGCACGAGCCTGGGCGTGACCTTCGACAGCTTCGGAAGCTCTTCCACCGGCGAATGGCGGGCCGGGGCGAGGCTTGCGCAAGACAATCTCCTTGGGCTTAACGACCAGATCAGTCTCTTTTATACAAACTCGGTCGTCCCTGATCCGGGAAACCGGGCTTCCCGCTCCTTTCTCTTCGGCATGAGCATTCCAATGGGCTGGTGGACGTTCTCGAACAATTTTGCGTATTCCTCTTATAAAACCAGTTTTCCCATGCCGATAAGCGGCGACCGTTTTTATTTCCTCGGCGACAGCTTCAGCGAAAATTTTTCGGCCGAGCGCATGCTTGCGCGGGGGCAGGCGCACAAGTTCGCCGCGGTGTTGGGTTTTACCTATAAAGATAACCGGAACCACCTGGAGGTCTATGATCTCAGGGTAAGAAACGATGCCTCGAGCCGCCGCCTTGCCGTTCTCAATCTCGATATGCCCCTGACGCTCTATTTCAACGGCGGAATGCTTTACATAAAGCCCGGCATGGCGCACGGCATACGCGCGTTCGGCTCGTTTTCCGACCAGGGTTCCCCGTATTCGCAAAAGGCGCAGTATAATGCCTGCAAGCTTTACATGTACAGCGGATGGGACTTCGGGAAGATATCCCTCACGACCTCCATAGACAGCCAGTACACCACGGATGAACTTTTTTCCACCGAGGCCTTTCACCTGGGCGGCACTTCCGTCCGCGGCCTCAAGGATGAAAGCGCGCAGGGCGACAGCGGGTTTTACGTCATGAACGACCTGAGCCTGAACCTCGGGCGGATTTTCAATAGCCCGAACAGCTTGCTGGCTTCGTTCACCCCAGGCGTTTTTCTGGACTATGGCCAGGTGTTTTCCAACGCGCGAACCGGCGAATCCGTATCGCTCGCCGGGGCGGGCGCCAAGCTGGCCTTCAGGCGCGGCATGCTTGACGCCAGCGTCAGTTGGGCGGCGATCTTGGCCAAGGGAGATTGGATGGAGGAAACTTCCGCGGTGTATGCGGCAATCGGCCTCAGCGGACGGTTTTGATTCCGCGCCAAGCCGGGCTTGCCTTTTTCCGGCCTCCTCCAATGAAGGCGCGGCCAATCAGGGTTCTTGCTTTTTAGACGTTCCAAGGGCAGAATGGCAGACTTGGAGGTTTTGCCCGTGCTGGACGAAGAAACTAAAGAACCTGCGCCCGTCTGCGACCCCGTTCCGCCTGCCCCGCCCGTTCCGTCAGGCGCGCCGGATGCCCCGGATCCCGCCGCCGGGCCGGATCCGGAAGCCTCGCCGATCAAGTGCCTGGCCGGGGGTGAAGACTTGGCCTTGGACGAGGAAAACCGGAACCTGGCCTCGGAGTCCCGTCTTTTCTGCCGGCAGCGCATCCGGGAGCGGAACCTGGATATGAAGCTGGTGGATGTGGAAGTCTTCCATGACCGCAGCAAGATGATTTTTTACTTCACCGCCCCTGGCCGCGTGGACTTTCGGGATCTCGTCAAGGATTTGGTGCAGGAATACCATATCCGCATAGAGCTGCGCCAGATCGGCGTAAGGCACGAAACCCAGATGATCGGCGCCCTGGGCAACTGCGGCATGGCCTGCTGCTGCCGCCGTTACCTGCGCCGTTTCGCCCCGGTGACCATCAAGATGGCCAAGGAGCAGAACCTCTTTCTCAACCCGGCCAAGCTCTCCGGCATTTGCGGACGGCTGCTCTGCTGCCTGGCCAATGAACAGGAAAATTATGAAGAGTTTCACCGGAACAGCCCCAAGTTGGGCAAGAAGTACCAGACCGGCCAGGGGGTGATGAAAGTCATCCGGGCCAATCTTTTCCGCCAGAGCATCGTGGCCTTGACCGAGGCCGGGGAAGAGCGGGAATTTATGCTGGAGGCCTGGAGCCTGCTGAACCCCGTGCGCCTGGAAAGCAAGTCCGAACCGCCGCCGCCGCGCCAGCATGCCCGGAAGGGCGGGGCCGGGAGAAGCAATTCGCGGTCCGCGCCGGAGAAAGCGGCGGCCGAAAGGCCGGAGGCGGCGGAGATCTTGGCGGATCTCCAGGATCAGGAAAATGATCCGGACTTGTCCACGGCCGCGCGCCCCGAAGAAGATCCGGATAGGTCCGTCTTTGGGCTGCCTGGGTCCAGGCACGCCAAAAAATAAGCCGGGGACAGCATGGATAAAAATAAGACCTTCTTTATCAGCACGCCCATTTATTATGTCAATTCCCACCCGCACCTGGGGCATGCCTATACCAGCGTGGTGGCGGACGCGGCCGCGCGTTTCCATCGCCTCATGGGGGAGGAGAGTTTTTTGCTCACCGGCACCGACGAGCACGGCGAGAAGATCGCCCAGACCGCCGCCGGAGAAGGGGTAAGCCCCAGGGATCTGGCCGACCGGATGAGCGCGGAATTCCGCGCCTTGCTCCCCCGCATCGGCGTGGAGCACAACCGCTTCATCCGCACCACCGATCCGGAGCACCAGGCCGCGGTGCGGCGTTTCATGCAGAAGGTCTATGACAACGGCGACATTTACTTCGGCGAGTATGGCGGCCATTATTGCTACGGCTGTGAGCGTTTTTACACCGAAAAGGAGCTGGAGGACGGGCTTTGCCCCCAGCACCGGAGCGCGCCGGCCTATATCAGCGAGCGGAACTATTTTTTCCGCATGTCCAAGTACCAGGGCTGGCTTAAGCAGCATATCCTGGATCACCCCGAGTTCATCAGGCCGGAGCGCTATCGCAACGAAACCCTGGCCCTGCTGGATTCCGGCGCCCTGGAGGATCTTTGCGTGAGCCGGCCAAAAAGCCGCCTGGACTGGGGCATTGAACTGCCCTTTGATAAAAATTTCGTCTGCTATGTCTGGTTTGATGCCCTGGTCAACTACGTCAGCGCCCTGGATTGGCCGGAGGGCAAGCTCTTCGCCGGGTACTGGCCGGAGGCCCGGCACCTCATCGCCAAGGATATCCTCAAACCCCACGCCATCTTCTGGCCAACCATGCTCCGCTCCGCCGGCCTGGAGCCTTTCCGCGGCCTGAACGTGCATGGCTATTGGCTGGCCCGTGAGACCAAGATGTCCAAATCCTTGGGCAACGTGGTGGATCCCCTGGGCATGATCGAAGTCCACGGCCTGGATGTATTCAGATATTTCCTGCTGCGGGAAATGCGCTTCGGGAGCGATGCCGGATTTTCCGAAGAGGCCCTGATCGCCCGCCGGAATTCCGATCTGGCCAATGATCTGGGCAATCTTTTCTCCAGGGTGCTGGCCATGGCCGCAAAATACTGCGGCAGCCGCGTCCCGGCTCCGGCGGAATACGGGGCCGAGGAGATCCGCCTCCGGGATTTGGCCCTGCGCAGCCTCACGGCCTTTCAGGAGGAATTCGCGGATTTCAATTTTTCCGTGGCCCTGGAAGCTTTATGGGAACTGGTGCGCTCCCTGAACCAGCATGTGGACGCCTCCGCGCCCTGGAACCTTTTCAAGCTGGGTAAAACCGCCGAACTGGGGACCACGCTGTATATCATGCTGGAATGTCTGCGCAAAATCGCCCTGCACCTCTGGCCGGTGATGCCTGTTTCCGCCGGGCGCATGCTTGAGCAGTTGGGTTCCTCCTTGCCTTTGCCTTACACTCCCCCTCACAGCCTGCGCGAGGAGCGGGAACTTTTCGGTTTGCTGAAGCCGGGCGCGATCCTGGCCCCGGCCTCCAACCTCTTTCCGCGCCTGGAAAGCCCTGGCCGGGAAGGGCCTTTGCCGGCGAAGGACAAGGGGACTCCCGCGAAAAAAGCCCCGGTGACGCCGGAAGCGCGGGAACTGCCGGGACAGGCGGAATATAGCGATTTTCAGAAGCTGGATTTGCGGGTGGGCTGTATCCTGGAAGCCGGAAAACACCCGGAGGCGGACAAGCTGTTGATCTGCAAGGTGGATTTGGGCGAAGAGGAAGCGTGCGTCATCGTCAGCGGCCTGGCGGAGTTTTATAAACCCGAAGACTTGGCGGGCCGCCGGGTCATCGTGGTGGCCAATCTGGCCCCGCGCAAGCTGCGCGGGGTATCTTCCCAGGGCATGATCCTCACCGCCGGAGAGGGGAAAACCCTTGCCCTGCTGGCTCCGGACGGCCCCTTGCCGCCGGGCGCCAAAGTTTCCTGATGCCGAAAATACGCGCGGATCTCCTGGCCGTGGCCAGAAACCTGGCCCAAAGCCGGGATGAGGCCGCCCGCCTGATCCTGGCCGGGGAGATCTTCCTGTCTCCGGCAAGTCCGGCCGTCCCCCCGTCCAGGGTGGACAAAGCCGGGGATTTGCTGCCGGAGGATGCCGGGATCTTCCGCCGGGCCGCCGGGCGATATGTGGGGAGAGGGGGCTATAAGCTGCTCGGCGCCCTGGAGCATTTCGGCATTGAAACGCGCGGCCTGGTCGTTCTGGACGCCGGGGCTTCCACCGGCGGCTTCACCGACTGTTTGCTGCAACGCGGGGCGGCCAGGGTCTACGCCGCGGACGCGGGCAAGGGGCTGCTGCACGAAAAATTGCGCCGGGACAGCCGGGTCATCGCCCTGGAGGGCGTGAACCTGCGCCTGGCCGGGCCGGATCTGCTCCCTGAACCCGTGGATCTGATCGCCGCCGACCTGTCTTTCATTTCTCTCAAGGCGGTGCTTCCGGCCCTGCGGCCTTTGCTGAAACCCGGCGGGAGCGTCCTGGCCCTGATCAAACCCCAGTTCGAAGCGGCCAAGGGGTCGACGGTGCGCGGGGTGCTGCGGGACGAAGCCCTGCGCCGGCGGGTGCTGGAAGATCTGGAGGCCTTTGCCGGCGAACGCCTGGGACTGCGCCCGCGCGGGGTAATTCCCTCGTCCGTCAAGGGGGCCAAGGGCAACCAGGAATACCTGGCCTGGTGGGAGGACGCGGCCGGAGCCGCGCTCAGGGAAGTCTCCGTTTTACCCGCAGGCGGCCCTGGCGCGGGCCAGCCCGCCTGAAGCCCTGCGGATTTCCGCTTCATCCACGCAGAAGGCCAGGCGGAAAAAGCCGGGCATGCCGAAGCCTGAACCGGGCACGGCCAGGACCAGCTCTTCGGCCAGCCGGCGGACGAATTCCTTGTCATCGCCGCCCGGAGCCTTGGGGAAAAAGTAAAAGGCCCCGCGCGGCTTCAGGAATTCATAGCCGGCCTCGGTGAGCGTCTCGGCCATGGCCTTGCGCCGTCCGGCGTAAATTTGCAAATCCACCTGTTTGCCCAGGGCGTGCTTGAGCAGGTATTGTCCGGCTATGGGCGGGTTGACGAAGCCCAGGGTGCGGTTGGCCATGATCGCGCCCGCGCGCAGCCTGGCCTTGTCCGGCATGTTCGGAGCCAGGGCCAGGTAGCCGACGCGTTCTCCGGGCAGGGACATGTTTTTGGAGAAAGATCCCAGGACCACGGCATATTCGTACAGCGGCAGCACCGGGGGGACCACGGCGCCGTCATAGGCCAGAAAGCGATAGGGTTCGTCGGAGATCAGAAAAACGGGCCGCCCGTGTTCACGGCTCTTGAGGCGCAGCATCTCGGCCAGGCCGGCCAGTTCATCGAGGGAGTAAATCTGCCCGGTGGGGTTGTTGGGAGAATTGATGATTATCCCCCTGGTTTTGGGATTTATCGCTTTTTCCATGGCCGGCAGATCCAGGCCGAAGTCCTCGCGCCGCGCCGGAACCGGCTTCAGCGCGCCGCCGTGGTTATCCACGTAAGCGCCGTACTCCACGAAAAAGGGGGCCACGCAGATGACCTCGTCTCCGGGGTTGAGCACGGCCCGCAGGAAGGCGTTCATGCAGCCGGCCGCCCCGCAGCCGAGCATGAGATCCTCGGCTTCCAGGGCGGTTTCCTGTTCCGCGCTCAGGTAAACGGCCAGCTTCCGCAAGGCCCAGTCAAAGCCGCAGTTGGGCATGTAGCCGAAGGCAAAAGGTTCCCCGGCCCTGTCCATGAGTTCCCGCAGCCCTTCCTTGACTTCCGGGGGCGGCGGCAGATCCGGGTTGCCCAGGCTGAAGTCGCAGACCTTGTCCGCGCCGTGTTTTTTCTTCAGTTCTATGCCGGTTTCAAACATACGGCGAATCCAGGAGGAGTTTTCCAGAAGCCCTTCAAACTTTTCCGACAACACGCCCATCGTCTTGCTCCTTGCGCTCATGCGATTTCGAAGTTGCTGGAACCGAAGTTCGCGTAATAGCGCCCGGACCCGGCCGTGAACTTCAGTACGCAGTAATCCGGGTCAGTAACGCCTCCGGGGTAATACACGGCGTCGCCTTCCCGCCAGATCATCTCTTTGCTTCCGGCGTCTTCCAGCACTTCCATGCGCCCTTTCAACATGACCCCCCGGAAAAATTTCTTATCGAAAAAATATACGCAGGCGCGGGGATTGGCCCGGTACTGCGCCACGCGCATGGAAGAGGTATTGGTGGTGAACCAGAAGTTTTTTATGCCTTCGCGTTTTCTGGGCGGCAGCATGGCCTTGGCGTTGGGGAAGCCGTCCTCGTCCACGGAGCCGATCAGGGAGACGCTCTGGCGGTCGATAAGTTTTCCGATGGTTTGCTCAGGACTTTTCAAGATCATGCCATCGCCTCCTTGGCGAGTCCTATTTGCCGTTCAGGCATTCTTCCAGGGCAACGGCAAAGGCCTCCAGGTCCGCCTCCGGGATATTCAGGGCCGGAAGCAGGCGCAAGACTCTCTCCTGGGTGAGATTGAGGATGAAGCCTTTGCGCAGCAGGGCCTCCCAGATTTCCTTGCCTGGTTCGGCCAGCTCAATGCCCAGAAACAGTCCCAGGCCGCGCACTTCGCGGATCTTGCCGGGGCAGCGGGCGGCGGCGGCCGCGAAACGCTCTTTGGCCCAGGTCCCCAAGTCCGCGGCCCGCTCCGGCAGACGGTTCCGTTCCATGATTTCCAAAGTGGCCAAGGCCGCGGCCGAGCAGAGGGCTCCCCCGCCGAAGGTGGTGGCATGGCTGCCGAAATCAAAGCCCTTGGCGGCTTCCTCGGTGCAGAGCATGGCTCCCATGGGCAAGCCGTTGGCCAGGGCCTTCGCGCTGGTGACAATATCCGGCGTGAGGCCGTAATGTTGGAAGCCCCACCAGCGTCCGCTGCGTCCAAGCCCGGCCTGCACTTCATCGGCGATGAGGAGCAGCCCGCGCTCCCGGCAGAGGTCGGCTGCGGCCCGCAGGTAATCTCCGTCCAGAACCCGCACCCCTCCCTCGCCCTGGACCACTTCCAGCATGAGGGCGGCGCTTTCCGGGCGCAGGGCGGCTTTGAGGGCGTCCAGGTTCCCGGCCTCCACCTGGCGGAACCCCTGCGGGAAAGGGGCGAAGCCGTCCTGCAGGCGGGCTTGGCCGGTGGCGGCCAGGGAGGCCAGGGTGCGCCCGTGGAAGCAACTGGTCAGGGTAATGATCTCATAGCGTTCCTGCCCGCGGATTTTGCGCTGGTAGCGCCGGGCCAGTTTGATGGCCGCCTCGTTGGCCTCGGCCCCGGAATTGCAGAAAAAGGTCTTGGAGCAATGCAGGGTGGAGAGGATCTTTTCGGCGAGAAGGATTTGCTCCTCCTGGTAAAAAAGATTGCTCACATGGACGAGCTTTTCCATCTGGCGCGACACGGCCGCGCTTATTTCCGGGTGGCAATGCCCCACCCCGGTCACCGCGATGCCGGCCAGGAGATCCACATATTCCCGGCCGTCAAAATCCCAAATCCGGCTGCCCCTGGCCGAACGCACCCCTACCGGATAGCGGGCGTAGGTGCGGCACAGGACTTGTTCCGCCCGGCTTTGCAGTTCCGCAAGGCTCATATCCTATTCTCCGAGTTACATGGTTCCGGTATGCCCGAAGCCGCCCGCGCCGCGGGCGGTATGCCCCAGTTCTTCCACGGGTTCGAACAGGGCCTGGCGAAAGGGCTGAAAGATCAGTTGGGCGATGCGCTGCCCAGGATGAACCCGTTGCGCGGTTCGGCTGGTATTCAGCAAGGGCACGCTGATTTCCCCCCGGTAATCCGGGTCGATCACCCCCACCCCCTGGGCCACGGTAAGACCGTTGACCCCGCCCAGCCCGCTGCGCGCGTAAACGAAGCCGGCCACCCCCGGTTCCAGGATTTCAATGGCCAGGCCCGTGGGAATAAGGAGCCTTTCCCCAGGGAGGATGTCTCTTTCTTTTTCCAGGTCCGCGGCCAGGTCAAAGCCGGCCGCGTCCGCGGTGCCGCGCCGTGGTCCGTCCAGGGTGTACAGGCCGGCGGCCGCCCGGAAAAATTTCAGCCGTACCCGGATCCGCCCTTGATCCTCCATCCGCATAAATATCCTTGCCCCCGAAACAAAATACAGGTATGAAAACGCTTTCAGCGGTTTTTACCCCAAGCCGGCAGCCAAGTCAAAGATTGCTGACGGCATTTGGGCGGTAGCATACCCCGGAAGATACGGCTGAACCACGAATTGCCCGCGTAAATGGAAAAGGGAGGCCTGCAATGCAACCACTGCGCGTATTTAATGTAATCCCCAAGATCCCGTCTGAATTGGAAGCTCTCTGGAAAATCTCGCACAATTACCTCTTTGCCTGGGACAGGAGGCTTGCGGATTTATTCGATTATATCGATCCGGAACTCTGGTCGAAGAGCTACCGGAATCCGATCTGGTTTCTGAACCATGTCTCCCAGGCCCGCTATGAGGAACTGCTCGGCGACGACACCTTTGTAAAACGGGTGCAGCATGCGGACAAAACCCTTGAAGAGTATATGTCCGCCCCAGGAAAACACCATCTGGAAGGGCAGGAGTCCGGGCAGCCGGTGGTGGCTTACTTCAGCCTGGAATTCGCCGTGGCCCTGTGTCTGCCCATATATTCCGGCGGCCTGGGCGTGCTCGCCGGAGATCACCTGAAATCGGCTAGCGATTTGAATATCCCCCTAGTGGGCATCGGCCTGGCTTACCGCAACGGTTATTTCCGCCAGTACATGATGGCGGACGGCTGGCAGCAGGAGCGTTACCCGGACTATGACTTCGAGCAGATGCCCATGCACCGCGCCAAGACGCCCACGGGCGAGAATGCCATAGCGCGCACGCATATAGGGGATCGCCCGGTGGCCGCCCAGATTTGGGAATGTAACGTGGGGCGCATCCCTCTTTATCTGCTGGATACGAATATTTCTGAAAATAACCCGGATTTTCGCGCCATTACCTCCAGGCTTTACGGAGGCGATGATGAAATGCGCCTGTGGCAGGAGATCCTTCTGGGCATAGGCGGGGTCAAGGCTCTGGATGTGCTCGGGCTGAAGCCCAGGGTCATCCACATGAACGAGGGACATTCCGCCTTTGCCGGTTTGCAGCGGATCCGTTCCTTCATGAAGAACGACAATCTGCCCTTTGAAGCGGCGGTGGAAGTAGCGGCCGCCGGCAGCGTTTTCACCACCCATACCCCGGTCCCGGCGGGCAACGATCGTTTCCATCCGGACCTGATGCGCAAGTATTTTACCGCTTTTGCCCAGGATATCGATCTGGACTTTAAAACCTTCATGGGACTGGGCCGGGAAGACCCGCAAAACGAGGCTGAGGATTTCTGCATGCCGGTGCTGGCCTTGCGCCTTTCCCGCTTCAACAACGGGGTTTCCCAGTTGCACGGCAAGGTTTCCCGCAACATGTGGAGCAGGATCTGGCCGCAGTACCCGGTTGACGATCTGCCCATCGGCGCGGTGACCAACGGGGTGCACGGGCCTTCCTGGACCGGCCTGGAAATGGGACTGCTCTATGATCGTTTCCTCAGCACGGCCTGGAGGGATGACAACAGCAATCCTAAAATCTGGCAGCGGGTGGAAGACATCCCGGATGTGGAGATCTGGCGGGCGCACGAGCGCCAGCGGGCCAGCCTGATTGATTTTGTGCGTAAGCGCTACAAGGCCCAGTTGCAGGCCCAGGGGGCCAATCCTGAAGATGTCAGCCGGGCTGAAGAAATCCTTAACCCGGACGCTCTGACCATCGGTTTTGCCCGGCGTTTCGCCACTTACAAACGGGCCAACATGCTTCTGATGAACCGGGATGAATTGCTTAAAATCATCAACAACTCCGCCCATCCGGTACAGTTCATTTTTGCCGGCAAGGCCCATCCCAAGGATAACGAAGGCAAGCAGCTGATGAAGGAGATCATCCGCATCTTCCGCCAGCCGGAATTCCATGACAAGACGGTGTTCATCGAGGACTACGATTTGGAAGTGGCCTCCTACATGACCTCCGGATGCGACATCTGGCTGAACAACCCCCGCCGTCCCCTGGAAGCCTGCGGCACCAGCGGCATGAAGGCCCTGTTCAACGGGGTGCTCCAGTTCAGCACCCTGGACGGCTGGTGGGCCGAGGCCTGGAAACCGGACAACAGCCTGGGCTGGGCCATCGGCAAGGGCGAGGAGTATGAGGATTTCGCCTACCAGGATATGGTGGAGCTGCAAACCTTGTACAAGGTTCTGGGGGTGGATATCATCCACGAGTTTTACCACCGCGTTAACGGGGTGCCGCGCCATTGGACCAGGCGCATGAAAAACGCCCTGGTTGAACTGGGGCCGCGTTTCAGTTCCAACCGCATGGTCATGGATTACATGCGCGACGCCTATATCCCCTCTTTCCAGAGAAATCTTGAACTGTGCAAAAATGATTTCCGGGTGTCCAGGGCGCTTTCCGAATGGCGCAAGGGCATCATCGCCAAGTGGAACGACGTGCGCATCAGCAACGTCCGCAGCGCGAACCCGGATAAACTCCTGGTGGGCGATCGCATTGAGGCGCGGGCCGATGTCTTTCTGGCCGGCATTGCCCCCGAACACGTCAAGGTGGAGATCTATGCCGGCAAGTTGAGCCAGGATAATACCTTTGTCAGCCGGGACATCGTGCCCATGCGCGCGGAAGGCGAGATGCGCGACGGTTCGCTGACCTATGCGGGCACAGTGCCGGCTGGGGATACCGGGCGCTACGGCCTGAGCGTGCGCGTCCTGCCCATGCATCCGCTGCTTTCCAACCAGCACTTCGGGCTTATCCACTGGTCTGGTTTATAGGCGGCGGGAATGCGCTGAATCGCGTCACCGCCCGTGCAAAAGATCCAGTTGTACGGGCAGGGTTTTGTGCAGGCTGTAATTTTCCAGGATGGTCCTGCGGGCCTCTTCCCGCAGCGGAACGAGTTCCTTTTTGCGGGCCAGGGCTTCGCCGGCTTGCTCGGCCAGGGCCTGGGGGTCGTCCAGGGGCACGGTCAGCATATTCCGTCCGGCTTGGGCTATTTCGCGCACCGGCTCGGTGTCGGAAGCCAGGAGGAGACAGCCGCAGCTCATGGCCTCCAGTATGGACCAGGACAGGATGAAGGGCTTGGTCAGGTAAACGTGCAGGTCTGAGATTTGCAAGAGGCGGCG
>WRHT01000007.1 GCA_009783115.1 Desulfovibrionaceae bacterium
TAGCCGGTGCCCTCCCACTTTTCATGGTGGGTGGCCGCCATGATGCGGGCGTGCATCACCAGGTCGCCCTCCGGGCCGTCCGCGTCCACCCGCTTGATAATATCCTCCCCGATGCCCGTATGCCGGCGCATCTCATTGAGTTCATCCTGATCCAGGCGTCCGGGTTTTAAAAGAACGGCGTCAGAGATGCCTACCTTGCCTATGTCATACAGTTGCGATGAAAAGCAGAGCAGATTCGTGTCCCATTTGGATATTTCATCCTGATATACACCATAATGCTTAAGGGCGGACAGGAAAGTTTCAAAATTTCTCCGCACTCTTGAGGCGCTATTATCAGTAAATACACCCCGATGATTCATCATCCCTTTCATTATTTCAAATATTATGCCATGCAGTTCTTTAATAACACTAACTTTTTCATCAACAAGTTTATGGAGATTCTTACCATACTCCATTAATTTATTATTCTGATCCACAATCAAAACATGCATTTCAATGCGTTTCTTAAGCAACGGGAGCGAAAACGGTTTATAAACATAGTCAACAGCGCCCAGGTTAAGCCCTTGCAATTCGCTGGCCTGGTCGTTTCTTCCGGCGATAAAAATAACCGGGATATTTGAGTATTTCCGCTCTGCCCTAAGCATTTTTATTACGGTGTAGCCGTCTAAAACCGGCATTTCCACGTCAAGCAGAATCAAATCCGGCGAGAAATTGCCAAGCACAGAAAAAAGCTCTTCCCCGGATACCGCTGTCACAACCTCAAAGCGATCTTCCAGGAAAGACTTTACCAGCGATAAATCCGCCCTGTTGTCATCAACAATTATTATTTTTTTGCGTGACATAATCCACTCGCCGCCGCAGTCCGTCAACGCTTCCCCAGACGCTTTCAACGCGCCGCCTGACGTTCCCGCATCCCGCATACGGCCTCCACTCCGATTTTAACTACAAAGCGCATCCAAAAATGTCAATCTCCGGCGCATTTTTTTGCTCGCGCCGCCGGACTTCCGTTTCAGCCATTGCGAAAACGGCCGCGCTCCCAGTGCAGCCCCGCATGGGCCTGCCAGAAAGCCTCCAGGGCGCGGGCGCAGGATTGCTGCGCCCATTCAGGGATGTCCCGCACATCCCAGGAGTCTACGGGGGCCTTACAGATTCGGCGCAGCATGGACAGAGCTTCCGGACGCAGCAGTATGCCCCCGGAAATGCCCGGACGGGCGCAATAAAGGCAAAGCGGACCGGAGGCTCCGGGAGGAAAAACCGCCGAACCCTCCCCCCAGGTTCGCCCGCAAACAGCGCAATGATCCGGATCAAAGGCATAGCCCTGGCCGAAGATCATCCGGGCGCGAAAAAACAGAGGCAAACGCTGGGGCAAATCTTCCCGCGTTTCCAGGCTGTTCAGCAAATCCACAAACAGGGCGTGCGCCCCGGCCGCATCCTCGGCCCCCAAGGGCAGGGCCTCCATAAAATAGGCGCAGTTGCGGGCCATGCCCAGACGCCGCCAATCCCCGCGCAACCGCTCCGGGCCGCGCAGCAGCGCCCCTTCCCGTAAAGCCAGGTAATCTCCATGCCGGCTACGCCGGATCTGAAAAAGCACTTCATTGAACAAATCCAGGCAGCCGCTGAAACGCCTGCGGCTCCGTCCTCCCCCAAAGGCAAAGGCCGAAAATACCCCCCGGGGCGAAAAGAGGCGCACCCATATATCCGCCTCCCTGAATACCCCCAGACGCAGAATAATGGCCTGATCGCTAAATTCCATATATCAACCAGCTTTTAGCGGAGGCGCGAGGGCTGAGCCGCCGTTAAGCATCCCGCATATCCCGGCAAAAATTTTTTCCGCGTCCAGGCTCTCCATGCAGGGATAAAGCCGGCAGGAAGGCGGACATTTGTCGCAAACCGGCCCGTCCGGGGAAAAGACCAGGTGTTTTTCCGGGCTGGCGGAAAAAGGCCCCCAGCGCCGGACCGAACAAACCCGTAGCGGCGGATAAAAGCTCACCGTGGGGATATCCAGGGCCGCGGCGCAGTGCAGGGGGCCGCTGCTGTTGCCCGCCAAAAGCCCGGCCCGGGAGATGAGAGCCAGAAAGCGCCGCAAGGGCAAGGCTTCTTTCATCAGCCCGGACTTAAAAACGGCCTCTTCCCGGTATTTCGCCAATTCTTCCGCGTTTCCGGAAACCAGGAAAGACACTCCGGCCCCGGCCAATTTTTCGGCGATCCTCCGGTATTTATCCAAAGGCAGATCCTTGCTGGATCCGCCGCTGCCCGGATGCAAAAGCACAAAGGGCTGTCCCGCTTCAAGCCCATGCCGGGCTTTAAGGTATTCCGCCGCCCAGTCCTCTTCCTTCCCGGAAAGAAAAATACGCGGCCAGGCCGAGCCTTTCAGCCCGAAGCCCCGCCGCGCCAGATCCATATTGTATTCCGCCTCATGCGCGGCGCAGGCCGAGCGATGCTGCCGAAAACGCCGGTTGAACAAGAGGTCGCGCAAGCGGGACAAAGGTCCCACCCGCAACGGGATGCCGGCCAGCCAGGGGGCCCAGACCGCTTCCCGGCTGGCGTAAAGGGCAATGCTGGCATCCTGGCCGCGGATGCGTCCGGCAAGCTCCCGGCAGGCAAGCCCGTCCACGGTCAGCACCTGGTCAATAAAGGGGTTTCCATCCAGTACCGGACGGGCATACTCCCGCACCACAAAAGTCACCCGCGCTCCCAGGCCGGTCTTCAGCAATTCCGCTACCGGCGTGGATAAAACCACATCCCCGAGGCGATCGGCGCGAAAAACCGCCACTCGCGGCCCTGCCCCCCCTTCAGCGGCGTCAAATGCCTCGCGCTCCTCCATCTCAGCGCCAGCGGACACGGCCATGCTCATACCCGGCGCCGGCCATAAAATTGATCGGCCCTGCCCCCAGACCGGGAGTAAAGCTTAGCTTCAAACCCGCAAGCAAAAATTCCCGCGCCCGGACCACGGCCTCCTCCATTCCGGCCCCCATGCCGATGAATGCGGCAATAGCCGCGGACAGGGCGCAGCCCGTGCCGTGGTTATTCGGGAGCGGCACCCGCTCGTGCGTCAGGGAGATCAGGGGAGCGTCCTCCTCCAGGCAGAGCCAGTCGGTCACCTGTCCAGGCGGACTGAAGGCGCAGTGTCCTCCCTTGAGCAGCACGGCGGAGGCCCCCATCCCGCGCAAGGTCCGGCAGGCCGCGTCTGCCGCTTCCGGCCCGTCAATCACGAGACCGGTCAAGGCCTCGGCTTCGGGCAGGTTGGGGGTAAGCAGATCCGCCAGGGGAAGGATCTCTGTCCGCAAGGTGTCCAAAGCATCGGCATCCAGCAAAGCATGGCCGGACTGGCTCACGCACACCGGGTCCACCACCAGGGGAAAATCCCGCTGCCGCAGACGCGGGGCCAGGGCCAGCATAATGTCACGGTTACATAGCATCCCGGTCTTGGCGGCGCTGATCCTGAACCCCTCGCGTAGCGTTTCATACTGCGACAAGACAAAATCCGGCGGCACGGCATGGATGCCTTTCACCCCCACCCCGTTCTGGGCGGTCAGGGCGGTAATCACCGAAAGACCGAAGGTCCCCAGGACCGTGACTGTCTTCAAGTCCCCCTGAATACCGGCTCCGCCTCCGGAATCAGACCCAGCGATGCTCAAAATATTCGGATAGCTCACCTTCTCCTCCCTTCAGCTAAAGCCTTCCTCGCCTCCTCCACAGCCTCCGGGATATCCGGGCTGCTTACCAGAGCGGAAACCATCGCGCAACAATAGGCCCCGGCCCTGGCCGCCTCGCCCAGGTTCTCCGGCTTCAGCCCGCCGATGGCCGTAAAGGGGATCTCCAGATTCCCGGCCACATAGCGCAGATATTCCAGCCCCACCGGGGCGCAGACATCCTTTTTGGTCATGGTGGCGAAAATCGGCCCCACCCCTATATAGTCCGCCCCGGCCTCCACCGCCGCCCTAGCCTGCTCCGGCGTATGGGTGGACAGGCCGATGATCCGATCCGGGCCGATCAGTTCCCGCACCGCTGGCGCCGGCAAATCCTCCTGCCCCACATGCACCCCGTCCGCATCGGCCAGCAAGGCGACATCCACATGATCGTTAACCAGAAAACAGGCCCCGGCCTCCCTGGTCAGAACCCGGATGGCCATGCACTCTTCCAGCATCACCCCCATTTTGCGTTCCTTCTCCCGGTACTGGATAATCCGCACCCCGGCCCCCAAAAGCTCTTCCACCACCCGCACGTTGCTCCGCCCCAAAGAAAGGGCCTGGTCGGTAATACCATACAAGTCCGTGCGCGGAAAAATCCTTTTCATCACCTTGCTCCTATGCATACCCTGGGGAACGAAGCCCCTGGGCCACTCCCGGACTCAGTTCCCGGTCCCCCCGGCCGGGGAGGAGCCAGTCGGAGAAAACCGGCTGGTAACCGCGCGCTTTCAAAGCCGCGCTCATTTCCGCCACCGAGCGCCCATCGGAGATCGCGAACTGGGGACTGTCGCCCTTGCCTCGGGCATGGCCCCCCACGGCCGTGCATACTCCGGCGGAAAGGCGGGTGACCCCCAGGGGCAGGAGTTTATCACGCAACCATGCCGGTTCACGGGTGGACAGGGTCAGGCCGGCCTGGGGCAGAACGCAGCGCAGGGCGGCCAAGGCCTGGACAAAGTGCTTGTCGCTCACCGGCCGGGGCTGGAAGCTTGTCTCTCCTCCATTTTCATGCGGACGGATCCGGGGCAGAGAGATGCTGATCTCGGCTTCAGGGTAACGCCGTAGCAGAAATTCCGCATGCCTGGCCGTGTGGTAAACATCCCGGCGCCAATCGTCCAAGCCGAGAAGCGGCCCCAGGTTGACCCCGCGCATGCCGCCCATGAGGGCGCGCTGGGGGGCGTCCAGGCGAAAAACAAAATCGCGTTTGGGACCTCCTGGATGCAACTTGGCGTACCTATCCGGGTTATAGGTTTCCTGGAACATGGTCATGCTCTCGGCCCCGGCCTCCGCTTGCATGGCGTATTCCTCCACGCTCATGGAAGGGACCTCTATGCCCAGGGAGCTGAAATGCCGGGAAAGAACGCGCAGGCAGGCGGCCAGGTATTCCGGGCCGCTACTCCCCGGATCGTCGCCGGTCAAGGCCAGAACCCGGCGCAGGCCGGTGGCGGCTATGGCCCTGCCCTCGGCCTCTACCTCTTCCAGGCTCAGCCGGCTTCGGGATATGGCCTGGCGGCGGCTGAAGCCGCAATAAACACAGCGATTAATGCAGTAGTTGGACAGGTACAGAGGGGTAAAAAGCTGCACGCTCCGCCCGAAGTGCCGCAAGGTTTCGGCCTGGGCCCGCCGGGCCAGAGGCTCCAGAAAAGACTCGGCCGCCGGGGAAAGCAACGCCGGCAGATCCTCCGGGGTAAGCCGCTCGCGATCCAGGCAGTTCTCCACCTCGCGGGTCCCGGCTTCGCGGGCCAAGGGATCCTCTACCCGCAGGCGCGAAAGTTCCGGGTAAAAACCCCCGCTCAAGGCCGGCCGCATGTCTCCGCCCCGCCTTGATCCAGAAATCCGGTCAGGCTGCCCTCCTGGGGGGAAGAGGGATCCGCGGCCCCATGTCTGAGGATGCGTCCTGGTCCGGCGAGAAAGGCCTGACGGCCGGCACGCACGGCCGCGCCGAAGGCCGCGCCCATCCCCACCGGGTCAGCGGAGCTGGCGATGCCGGTATTGACCAAGCAGGCCGCGGCCCCCATCTCCATGGCCTCGCAGGCCTGGGAAGGAAGGCCCAGGCCCGCGTCTACGATCACCGGCAGGGAAATTTCCTCAAGCAGGATGCCGATCATCTCCCGGGTGGCCAGACCTCGGTTGCTGCCTATGGGCGCGCCCAAGGGCATGACCGCGGCGGCTCCGGCATTGACCAAATCACGGGCCACATAAAGATCCGGATTCATGTAGGGAAGAACCACAAAACCTTCTTTGGCCAGAATTTCCGTGGCCCTGGCTGTTTCATAGCCATCTGGCAAAAGATGGCGGGTATCGGAGATGACCTCGATCTTAATCCACTCCCCCACCCCGGCGGCCCTGGCCAGACGGGCCAGGCGCACGGCCTCTTCCGCCCTGCGGGCCCCGGAGGTGTTGGGCAGAAGCCGCAGGTGATCGGGTATATGGCTGATCAGGCTGGCCGCTGGGTTATTGAAATCCACCCGTCTCAGGGCCAGGGTGATCACCTGGGCTCCGGAGGAGGAGGCTACTGCCGGAATAAGGGCGTCATCACCGTATTTGCCGGTACCAATGAACAGGCGGCTGTTCAGGCTGACCCCGCCCAGGATGAAATCATCCGCCATCTTCAGCCCCCGCCCACGAAACGGACGAATTCCACAATGTCGCCGGACCGCAGGATATATTGGTCAAAATCCGCGCTTTTGACTATTTGGCCGTTGATCTCCGCCACCAGACGCGTCCCGGCCAGGCCGGATTCTTCCAGGTAGGCGGCCAGGGTAAGGCCGGCGGAGCAATGCCGGAGATCGCCGTTAACCGTCAGGGTGATGCTTTCGTTTTCTTGCATAACAAAAACGGCTTCCCGCCCGGAAGAAGCCGTCCCGCAAATTCAGCTTCCCTACGGCAGTAACGCTGCTTCAGGTTCAAGGGGTCTGGCAGGGCCACTCTCAGTCCGGGGGCGAAGATGCGCCCGGGACTCCCCCAGCTTTTTTCCATACTATGCCCGGAAACAGGCCGCGTCAAGCGGCGGAAACCATGAAACGCATACACTATGAACCCAGGGTGATGCCTCCGGGCTGAACCTGAAAAAAAAAATTGAAATGGCCTAAAGTGTTCCTCTCCTCTTCCGATAAGCGGTTCGAGGGGATAAAAACGTGGAGAGCAAATCGTTTTATACCCGGCATATGTTGCTGCAATATGGCAGGCAGCTCATATCGTCGAGAAAACTTGCGCGTTACCAGCGTCTGCTGGGGCTGAGACCACAGCGGGGCGATATGCCTTCGCCGGAAGCCCAGCGGGAACTGATGGTGGAAAGAATTACCCGCGAAGTGGTGGACAACCTGATCTTTGCCGGGAGCGAAAACCCCGTGGTGCTTGAAGTGAAGGAGCGTCTGGAAACGGCCATGGGGGAATCCCTGTCCTTCCAATACCCGCCCGGCGAACTGGACTTCAAGATTTTCCGCCGGCGCGGAACGGAACTGCAAGAGATCCTCGCGGACGAACGGCATCTGGTTATGGGCAAATTATTGGATATTACCCGGCAAACTGTTGCCGAAACTATGCTTTAAGCTTATCTTGAGCTAACGGAGATTAGTCATGGAAATCAAGAACACCGTAAACAAGCTGGACCAGTATGCCGCCCGGCTGGATATGGACCCGGCCGGCTCACGCCCGGCTTCCCAGGCCGCTGAGCGCTCCGCCCCGGTTGGTGATACCGTTGATATCAAGAGCGCCGGTCTGAAGGCCGCGGCCCTGGAAACGGCCCTGGCCGCCCCGGATTTCCGGGCGGACAAGGTGGAGGCGGTCAAGGCCGCCCTGGAAAACGGCACTTACCGGATTAACAGCCAGGATATCGCCGCCCAAATGCTCCAGGCCGGACGGGAGATCTTCTAGCCCCCCTTCTCCAGGCAAAGTTCTTTCGGCATCCCGGTAAGCCGCGGGTTCTCCGGCGGCTTTCTCCCGGCGTTGCGCATTCCAATTTTTTCCGTTCCAGGCTATAGGCTTTTGAGCAAAACCAAGGAGCAAGAGCCGTGTACCTGGAATTGCGGGACCTGCACGTCAGCTACGGCAACGTGAAGGTCCTGCACGGCATCAACGTGCGGGTGGACGAAGGGGAGATCATCGCTATCCTGGGGGCCAACGGAGCGGGCAAAACCACCGTCCTGATGAGCATCAGCGGCTTGGTGCGCCCCGGCGCCGGGGGGATATATTTCAAAAACCGCCCTCTGCACATACTGCCCAGTCACCGGGTGGTCAGCCTGGGCATTACCCAGGCCCCGGAAGGGCGGCGGGTGTTCGGTCCGCTCACGGTGCTGGAAAACCTGCGCCTGGGCGCCTTTGCCCTGAAAAACCCCCAGGCCGTCAAAAGCAACCTGCGCTGGATCTACGAACTTTTTCCGCGGCTGGAAGAACGCCGCCACCAACTGGCCGGCACCCTTTCCGGCGGAGAGCAGCAGATGCTCTCCATCGGCCGCGCCCTGATGGGCAACCCGCAGGTGCTGCTCCTGGACGAACCCTCCCTGGGCCTGGCCCCCATCCTGGTCCGCTCCATCTTTGAAACCATCGTATCCATCAACAAGGCCGGGGTCACCATCGTTCTGGTGGAACAAAACGCCAGGGCCGCCCTCAGGCTGGCCGGCCGCGGCTATGTGCTGGAAGTGGGACATGTGGCCATGGAAGACAGCGCCGCCGCCCTCCTGGCCAATCCGGCTATACAGAACGCATACTTGGGCGCGGGTTAGGCCCGCTCCCGCGAAAACGCTCAAGTATTGCGGCTCAAACCATTGGCCGCGGCCTCGCGGGCCAGTGAACGGCTGCTGCGGATGAACAGCGGGTTGCCGGCCTGGGCCGCCGGCAGGTCCAGGCGGACAAGGCTGAAGGCCCCCAGGGGCAAAGGTATGGACATACGGTTCAGGCGGGCCAAAATGCCTTCTCCCCGCCAACTGGCTGACGGGCCGAGCAGGTTGGCGGCCCAGCGCGGCCGCCCTTCCGGGGCCAGGGCGCGCAACCTGCGGTAGATCTTCCATGGAGAAACAGGTTTTTCCGAGGCCTTGGGTGAAAAATTTTGCCCCAATCCATGACAGGACCAAGCGCTGGGAAAGGCCAGGAGTATTCCAGCGGTGGCCAGACGGAACATTTCATCAAGCAGATCCTGGGGATCCGGGGCAAAGGCCAGCCCGTTCAGGCAGATCACATAATCAAAAGCCCCGTCGTCATAAGGCAAATGTTCCTCGTGCCCGAGGGTGAATTCCGCTGCCTGCTTAAGACGGCGGCGAGCCTTTTCCAAAAGCCCGGGGTCGCGTTCCTGTCCGGTCACATCAAAGCCGGACTGCCAGAAAGCTTCCAGAAAATATCCGTCGCCGCAATGGATCTCCAGGAGCTTGCGCCCGCGCCTGGGCCAACCGGAAGTCATTTTGCGGGCCAAGGATTCCCGGGCCTCCAGGGCGAAAGCCCCCCCGAGCCCGCCAGTCCGCATTACACCCAAATAACGCAGTTGGTGCAGTCGCAAACGCCGTTGGCTTCATAACCTTCCGCGTCCGGGTCGTTAAACCATAGGCCGTCGCCGCCCAGGTAGCGGAAGAAATGTTTTTCGCCGGTCGGCAGTTCGAGTTCCAGAGCGAAGGAACCGTCTTTCTGTTTTTTCATGGGCATGGAATTTGACTCCCAGTTATTGAAGCTGCCCACCAGGTAAACCGCTTCATTCCCACGCGCCTGTTCCGCGTCCAAACTAAAACGCACCTTGCTCGCCGCCCGCGATTTGACGGATTTTTTAGTATATGACATAATTAACTCCTTTTATAAAAGCGCTCCGACAACAACATCTTATGTGTCGCCGCACTTTTACAGCCTTTTACGGTGTTTGCACATAATCTGCATAACAAAAAATTCAAAAAAAGAACAGAAAATAAAAATAACTTCCCCCCTCCGGACCAAATTTTCAAATCCGGCCGGCGAAGCGACTCCGCTCATCCGGCGCAAACCAGGCTGGAGCGGAAAACCTCAGGCGACGGCCATCAGGCTGTCCAGGGCGGCGTTCAGATCTTTGTCGTCTTTGGAAGAAGCGTCTTTCACCAGGATGAAAAGCAGATCCCGCGACAGGGTGAAGCGTTCCCGTCCGTTGTCCAGGAGCCAGAGATCCCCGTCTCTGGAGAGGATGTGCGTCTGGCTGTACTTATGGCTATTCGCGGAAAAAATTATGGAATGAACCAGGCGGTTGTCTTCAGTAAGGAACATGCGCACCCGCAGGATACAACCACTTTCTTCGTCCGCGTGGATATTTTCGGCAAACATGCGTCCCCTGAACGAAAAATTGCCGTCATTATAACCAGGCAGGCTGAACTGTTCCATCATAACATCTCCCGCTTTTAATAAAATTGCCCTAAAACAGGGTTAATTGCCGTGGTCCTTTTTCCAGGGAACCGGAGGCTTCTTCCGGTTTTTCCACAGCGGGCCGCGCTTTCCGGAGGTCTTCCGCCGCCTTTTCGCTTTCCTCGAATAAGGCGCCGCCGCCTTTTTTGATCCAAAAACTCTGCAAATCCAGGCGGGAAATCCGGTAATCCCGCCCCAGCCGGGCCGCCCGCAAAGCGCCGCCGCTAATGGCCTTGCGCAAGGTAGCCTTGTGGCAGTTAAGCAATTCGGCTGCCTCAGACAAGGTGAAGGTCATTTTTACGCTTTCTGAAGGCATTTCCGGCACTCTTGGCAATCTGAGACTATGTTCGTTCAATATTTAGTATTTTAAGACATTCATGTCAACTTGGAAATAATATTGCGCAATAACGCCCTAACTTGCCCTGACCCTGGACTGGTTGCCAGATCGCGGATTTGCGTATATGTTATGCCCTTCTCCGTAACCGCGCCTGCGCCGGGGACAGCCGGACGCGGAAATCCGCCGAGCGTTTATTCATGAAAAACGCCTTAAAAAATTTGTTTCTGGGATCCTATTTCCGTATGGCGGCTTTTTGCGTGCTGCTGGCCGGTCTGCCTTTATTTATTGCCATGGCGGTCAACGAATTGGCGCTCTACCGGCAGAAGGAGGCTTTTATCCTGGACCTGGCCGTGGAATTCAGCACGGCCTTGAACGGACACCAACAAAATATTGACCGGGGAGTAAACGACCTTCTTACCGGCCTGGGAAGGACCCTGTGGGCGCGGACGGACGCCTCGCCGGACCTTTTGCGCCAGACCCTGAAGCTGTATAACACGGCGGCTCTCGCCGACAACCTCGTTTTATATTCATCCGCCGGCGAGGCCGTGGCCTGGACCGGGCAGGACCATCCCAAGTCCCTGCGGGAACGGGCGGAAACACTCCTGGGACGGGGCGTGGTCAACGATAATCTTCTCATTGCCCTGGCCGATGATGCGAACGAACGCATCTTCGCCCTGCCCCTGCTGAACGAATTGGGCGGAGTGGAATTTTTTCTCACCGCCGGGCTGGATTTCAGGCATTATTTTGGTTGGACGCGCGAGATGCGCATCCCCATAGCCTTCAGCCTTTTTTTACACAACTCCAAAGGCCTGTGGCTGCCGCTGGAAAAAACTTCGCCTGAAACCGGCCTGCCTCCCCCCTGGCTGGAAGGAATTCTGAAACAACTTCCAAGTTCAGGGCACGGCGCCTGTCTGTTGCGGCATGAAGGAAAAACCTTTCTGACCGCCTTCATCCATCTGGACGGCCAGGACCCCGGACGGACGGACCTGTTTACCCTGGGACTGGCGAACTATGAACAAGCCATCGCCTCGGCCCAAACCATGGCGCGCGGCAGCCTGCTCCGGCTTGGCCTGGTCTCGGCCCTCATGCTCTGCATGATCATCGTCGCCTGCCTATGCTTCTTTAAAAAACCCATGGCCGGTCTTTTGCGGCTTTCCGACCGGCTGGCGGCCGGAGATCTCACCGCCATAGACGAATTATCGAAAATAAAAGGGGTTTTTGCCGAATACGCCCACGGTCTGCACGACATGGCGGAATCCCTGAAAAAACGGGAACAGGAACTGCACAACGCCCGGCTGGCCTCAGAACTTGCCGCTCAATCCAAAGTGGAATTTTTCGCCAATACCAGCCATGAGATCCGCACTCCCATGAACGCGATCCTGGGCATGACCTACCTGGCCCTGAAAAACGCATCCTCCCCGCAACAGGCAAACTACCTCAACAAGATACAGGAAGCCGGCAAGACCCTGTTGCATATCGCCGGCGATACCCTGGATTTTAACAATCTGGCCGAAAGCGAAATCAGCATGGAAGACAGCCTGTTTTCCATCCGGGACGTGTTCAGCTCAATTTCCGGCAACTACCGGGCGGAGATGCGCGAACGCAACATCCGCTTCGCCTTGAATGTCTCCGGGGAAGTGCCCATGGTTCTCATGGGCGACCCCCTGCGCCTGGAACAGGCCCTGAACCAGCTGGTGGACAACGCCGTGCGCTACACGCGCAACGGCGTCCTGCGCCTGGGCTGTTCCCTTTCCGGCCTTGCCCGTAACGACTGCGCCCTGCGCATTACCGTGGCCGACACCGGCGAGGGCATGCGCCCTGAACTTCTGCGGCTGGCGAAACAACTGCTTACCGGCGATGAAATCCATCTGCTTAACTGGCACAAACATGGCCACGGCCTGGGTTTACTGCTGGCTTACCGGATTGTCCGGATGATGCGCGGAGAATTATCTATCAACAGCGAACCCGGACGCGGCACTATCTGCTCCTGCGTGGTGCACCTTGGATACCAGGCGGAAAACCAGCACCAGGCCACAAACTTGGTGGAGGATAAACATGTGCTGCTCTGCGATGCCGATTCCTCCTCCAGGCTCCTGCATACCAACCTTTTAAACGGTTTCTCCATGCGGGTGAGCGTATTCGAACATGTTCCCCCAGCCTTGAGCGCGCTGGTCGAGGCCGATGCCCAGGGCGACGGGTACGACTTTCTGATCCTGGGCTGGCGCAACTCGGCCCTGGACCTGGAGGGAATCATCCGGCAGATTCGCGAGCGTATGCGCCTGGAAAAAATTCCCAAAATCATCGTCACCTCCTCCCTCAGCCGCAACGAAGTCCGTTACATGGTGGAAAAGGGCGGGGCGGACGCCTTCCTGCCCACTCCCATCCAGGCTTCCTTGATGCTGGATACCCTGGATTTGCTCAACGGCGCGAAGGATGAAGCCTCACCCCTGGAAAACCAGGATGATTTTGCCGGTCTGCGGGTCCTGCTGGCCGAAGACAATCGGTTGCACCAGCAAATTGCCGCATCCCTGATGACCGCGGCCCGGATGGAGGTATGCGCGGTGGGCAACGGGAGCGAGGTCCTAAAGGCCCTTGCCGCCGCCAGACGCGGCCGGCCCTTCGATCTGGTGCTCATGGCTCCGAAGATGCCGGACATGGACGGCTTTGAAAGCGCCCGGCGCATCCGCCAGGACAACTATCTGGGAGCCGGGCACATCCCGATCATTGCTTTGACCGCCGGCTACGGTCCCCAGGAGCTTGGAGCCTGCCGGAAAGCCGGTATGGATGATTATCTCCCCAAACCCGTGGCCCAGGACGCCCTTTTTACAGTTTTGCGGCGCTGGCTGCCGGTGCATCCGGACAGGTCCGGGCAAGTGGGGCGTTTTCTGCGTGAACTATACACGAGGCTGAATAATGACCATGCCGAGGCGGGAGCTTTTTTCAACAAGGGGGGCAGCGCCCTGCGCCGTTATGCGGGCGCCGGCCGCTCGGAAAAATTGCGGCTCCTGATCGACGAGCGGCAGTGGGATGCGGCCTGCGGCTTTATCGCCCACCTGCTGCCTTACTGGCCTGACGCGATAGCCGTGGAGTAAGGAACAAAATGTTGCGGCCAAACACCATACGTTCCGCCATTTATCTGATCCTGGCGATTTGCCTGTTCCCGATGGCTGGCTTCCTGGCCTTTTCCAGCCTCTCGTCCAGGACAGGCACGGATGCGAACCTGAAACAGAATTATCTCCTGCAACTGGATTTCCTGTCCTTAAGCCCGGAAACCGTTCTGCGGAACGCCCGCGGCCTGATGTCGGCCGCCGCCGCCCTACCGGACCTTTCTTCAGCGAAACTCGCGGATTTTCTGCCGGCCAGCCCGTATTATGAAAACATCTACCTTACTGATCCGGCCGGCAACGTCCTGGCCGCGGCCAAAAATTTCCGGCCCGGCGTCAACATCCCGCCCCAGGAATATGCCTCAGGCCTTTTTCTGCCGGATCCTTTCACCGGGCGCGCCGTGCTCAACCTGGCCGCGCCCAGGCTGAACGAACCGGGTGAAACCCTCGGCCGGATCTTCCTTTCCGTAAATCCAAACTTTCTGGACTATTACAAACCCACAAGCATATTCGCGGAAGGCCAGCTCTTCGCCCTGGACGCGGTCGGCAGCGTCATGCCTCTTTACCCCGCCGGGGCTAGTGATGTGACCGGGGAGATCGCCTCTTCCCTGTGGGAACTGCGGCAACAATCCTTGCAAGAGACGGATTTTTTCACCTCCACCGGCAAGGACGGCAAACGCATGGTGGCCGCCTACGAGCGCATACCGTTGGCCGAAGGCCTGATCTTGTACATGATCGCGGACCAGGCTTATCACCGGACTGAACGGCTTTTTGCCTTTGACCTGTCGATGATCTTCTTATCCATTCTGGTTTCCCTGGGTCTTTCAGGATTATTGAGCTATTTAGGCATGTTAAAGCCGGCGCACCTTCTGTTGCACCGAAACGGCGCGAACCTCGGCCCGGCGGGAAAACTCAACAAAGATTTCAAACGTCTGGCCGGCTCCTTTGAAAATATGGCCGCGGCCCTGGCGGAACGCAACCGCGAAATAACCCAGGCCAGCAATGAAACCATGGCGGTCAACCGGGTCAAGAGCGAATTTCTTGCCAATATGAACCAGGGCACCTGCACTCCCACGAACGCCATCGTCAGCCTCACAGGCATGATGCTCAAAACGGATCTTCCCTCCAAACAAAAAATATATCTTGATAAGATCCATGAAGCATCTAATAATTTACTCGGCATTATCAACGACATCCTGGATTTGTCAAAACTGGAGTCAGAGCAGTTTGTCCTTGATTATGCGCCTTTCCGGATGGAAACCCTGCTGGAGTTTGTTCTGAACAAATTTCAGCCCCAGGCCGCGGAGAAAAAAATCCGTCTGGACTGGAGCGTTTCTCCGGAAAAACCGCCGCTCCTGAGCGGCGATGCCTTGCGCCTGGGACAGATTCTCAGCAATTTGTTAAGCAATGCTCTGAAATTTACTGAACAAGGCGGAGTGGACGTGCTCTGCCGCCTGGAGGATATTAAAAGAACCGGAGACACGGTAACCCTGCGGCTGGAAGTAAGGGACAGCGGCATCGGCATGAGCGAGGAACAGGTAGGTGGCCTCTTCCAGACCTTTACCCAGGTGGACGGATCCTCCACCAGGAAGTTCGGCGGCGCCGGGCTGGGTCTGGTCTTATGCCGCAAACTGCTTGACCTCATGGACGGAAAAATCCATATCCAAAGCTGTCCGGGTGAGGGGACCAGCGTGCATCTGAAGCTGCAGCTGCAATCCATAAGCGAGGATTATTTACATTACGGCCGGATGGTTTTGGAGCTTGCGGGCCTGCCGATCTTGCTTCTGGACGCTTCCCCCGCGTCCCCGGAGTTTACGGAAGCCCGCAAAAACGATGGACAAGGCGCTTCCCTGGAAGAACAGCTCCTGGCCCTCGGCCTGCGGACGCATAAAGCGCATACGGCCCAGGAAGCCTTCAGAATGCTCCGGTACTATGACCAGGGTGAAAGATACCGCTTGGTCTGGCTGGAAAATTCCAAGAACAGCCTGGATGCGGAGACGATTATCCGGCATATCCGCCAGGATTTAGGACTGAGCTGGATTCCGCCGATTTTGCTCACCGCCCCTGCGCGCGCCCGGCTGATTTTGCGTAAAGGGCAGCCGGTGGAACAGGATACGGCTGACAAACGCTTCAATCTGCCTGTTAAAAAAGAACACCTGGTGCGTGAAATATACGACCTTGTGCGGCATTTTCCCATTCCGGAAGATCCGGCGAGAAGCAGACCGGCCCCGGAACAGCGCCTGGCTTGGCTGCCGCCCCAGGAAGGATCCAAAGTGAATACCTTGAGAACAGAGAGGACACCAATGACCCAACAGCAGGAATCTTTGCCGCCTTTGCCTGGTTTCAACGAGAATGCCCTGAAGCGTCTGGGCAACAACCAGAAGCTCTACCGCAAACTTCTGGTTCAGTTCGTGGAATTTTACCAGGATATGGATAAAACCTACGAAAACGCGGTGGCCGCGGACAACCTTGAGGAAGCCACCCGCATCGCCCACACCCTGAAGGGACTGGCCGGTTCCATCGGAGTGGACGATCTTTTCGAAAAGGCCAAAAATTTGGAATCCGCGCACAAGGACGGCGGCGTCAATCATCCGGATCTGGCCAAGACCTGTTTCTCGCGCCTGCGCGAAGTGCAGCTCTTTCTAACCCAGGCCCTGGGACTGCAAAACCAGCCTCCGCCGGCGGCTCCGGAAGCCTCCCCTCCTCCATCTGCTGAAAACAAAGCCGAAGCCCAGACCGCCCTGGATACCCTGCTGGCTTACTTGAGAGACGACGACGGCGAAGCGGTGGCCTTCTATGAAACCAAGCAGGCGCTGCTGGAAAGCTTGCTGGACCAGAACCTGCTGGAGCAGGTGAAAAACTGCCTGGCCCATTTTGAATTTGACTCGGCCTTGGCGCTTCTGGATAAAAAATAGGGCCGCCATGCTCCCGCGTAAGGAATGTTTCAAGATTTTACGGCTGGACCCTTCCGCCGGACCTAATGCCATCAAGCAGGCTTACCGGCGGATGGCCTTTGATCTGCACCCGGATCTGCACCCGGATCTCCCGGATGCGGCCCAACAGTTCCAGCGCCTGAACGAAGCCTATGTGCTCCTGATGCGTGAGTACGCCAATACTTCCTTCAGCGCCGGCGGTCCTCGCGATGCCCAGGAAGGCCCAGGAGAAAACGCGGATGACAAATCCAGGGCCGAAGCGCATAAGGCCTACCGGCGGCAGGCCGCTTCCGGAGAAAAGGGACGCGAGGCGCGGGCAGGCGAAGAACGCCGGGGAACCCGCGAAGACCTGTTGCGGGATCTTTTGAACGATCCCTTTGCCCGGCATGTCTTTGAAGATATTTACAGCCACTTGCGGCACAATGATGGCAAGCCCGCCAAACCCGCCGCCCCCAACTCTCCGCGTAAACTTAAAAAGAAACGCAAGGTCGGCGTCCGGCCGGCGGGCCGGCCCCTGCTCCTGGCCGCGGGCAAAAAAATAAGCGCTTGGGCAGGAGGGGTGCGGGACTGGCTGCGCCGGCAAATTGACGAGGAACAGGAAATGTTTCTGCCCGCGGAGGCTCTTTTTCCAGGAACACGGGTACGCTTGCAGGTGCGGCACGGTTTTGCCGACAAGGGCCGGGTGGTGGAATTTAATCTGCCCCCGGAATTCAAGCCCGGCATTCCCATACGCCTGCGCGGCCTGGGCAAGAAACTGGGAAAACTGAAGGGAGATCTTTACCTGCGTGTACTTGAACAGACTGAGGACATTGAGGAAGAAGGGTAAAAAATGACTCCGCACACCTGGGCGCCGCGCCATCCACCGACAGATCCGCCGCCGCCGGCCCTGTCCGGATGGGCCGGGGACCTGGGAATCTCGGTATTTCTGGCGAAACTGCTCTGGCAAAGAGGTTTGCGCAGCCAGGAGGACATGGCCTTTTTTCTGAACCCCGGCCTGCGTTATCTCTCTCCTCTGGAAAATTGGCCGGGGCTTTTCGCGGCCGCTTCCATCCTGGCCCAGGCCGTTCTAAGCAAGGAAAAAATCGCCGTCTGGGGTGATTATGACGTGGACGGCATCACCGCCACCGCCCTGGTGGCGGATTTTTTCCGCCAGCACAACCTGGAGGTTATGACCCATATCCCCAATCGCCTGCAAGCCGGATACGGCCTGAATATCCCGGATCTGCGGCGCTTGGCCGGCCAGGGCGTCCGCCTGATCCTGACCGTGGATTGCGGCATCAGCAATCATGAAGAGGTCAAAGCCGCCCACAGCCTGGGGCTGCGGGTAATCATCTCGGACCACCACCTGCCCCCCCTCGCCCTGCCGGAGGCCGATGCCATATGTTCCCCCACCATCGCCGCTTCCCCCTGTCCCCACCTTTCCGGAGTGGGCACGGCCTTCATGCTCATGGCCGGAGTGGGACGGCTGCTGGCGGAACAGGGTTTCCCCCGCCTGGATATACGTCCCCTGCTTGATTTGGTTGCCCTGGGCACCCTGGCGGATGTCTCGGATCTTTCAGGCCAAAACCGCATCCTGGTCAAAAACGGTCTGCTTGCCCTGGCCGAGGCCAAACGGCCGGGGCTGGCCGCCCTGAAAAACGTATGCAACTATGCCCCCAACGCCCCGCTGGGAGCGGGGCAGGTGGTATTCAATCTCTGTCCGCGCATCAATGCCGCCGGACGCCTGGGCAAAAACGAAACCGCCCTGCGCCTCCTGCTCACCCAAAACCGGGAAGAAGCCAAGGAGCTGGCCAAGGAGCTGGACGGGCTTAACAAGGAACGCCGAAGCGCCGAGGAACAGATCCAGGCCGCTGCCAGGGAACAGGCCCTGGAACAGGCGGCCGCCGGACGCCTGGGCCTGGTGCTTTACCAGCCGGACTGGCACATGGGCATCATCGGCATCGTGGCTTCGCGCATCGCCGAGGAATTCCACCGCCCCACCATCATCCTCTGCGATAACGGGGCCAGGCTCAAAGGCTCCGGCCGCAGCGCCGGCGACTTTGATCTTTACGCCGCCCTGTCCGAAAGCTCCTCCCTTTTCGCCGATTTCGGTGGCCATAAAATGGCCGCCGGCATCAGCCTGAACCCCGACCGTCTGGAAGAATTCCAGGAAACCTTTGACAGCGCCGTCAAAGACCGGCTCGGCGGGGTCCAGGCCGCCAAAAAAATCGCCATTGACGGCGAACCCGGCTTGGCCGAAAGCACCAACCTGACCACCCTGAAAGAACTGGAATTGTTGCAGCCTTTCGGCATCGGCAACCATGAGCCGGTATTCGTCTCCCCCCCCGTAATCCTCCGCGCCGTATACTCCCGCTCCTCCCTCTCCATCCTGGATATTCTGGATGAACAAAGCGGACTTACCCTGAAGGGCAAGATCTGGAGGCAGACTTTCAGCCGGGAAGACAGGGGACGCAAACTGCGCCTGGCCTACTCTCCGCGCCTCAACCGCTACAACGGCATCGCCTCCGTGGAACTTGGCATCCACGACTGGAAGTGGATGTAAACGCCAGAAAGCCTTACACCCGGATTCCTTCAGCCGTTTTTATCCCGGACGCTGGAGGCGTAAGCCCCCAGCAGACAGAGGACGGTGAAGATCCCGAAAGTCAGGCGGAAGCTGGAGATCAACTGGGGATAAAGGGCGGGGGAGAGAGGGCTGTTACCCACAAAGATGGAAATGGCCATGGCCGCCAGCCCAATGCTCAGAGCCTGCCCTACCATGCGCATGGTGCCGGCGCTGGCCGAGGCTTGCCCGTAGTGTTTTTCTTCCACAGAACTCATGATCATATTGGTATTGGGCGAGGAGAAAAGTCCGAAACCCAGTCCGATAATGATTTGGCAGACGATCAGGTAGGCCAGGGAGCTGCCCTCGCCGGCCAGGCTCAGGCCGCAGAGTCCCAAGGCGCATAGGAGCATGCCGCCGGTGGCCAGGCGGGCCGGGGCATGGCTGTCTGACAGCCTGCCCGCGGCCAGGGAGGCGCCCACCTGGACCAGGGCTTGGGCAATCAACGCCAATCCGGCGACATCGGCATCCAACCCCTTGACATATTGCAGATAAAGACTGAGCAAAAAGCTGGTGGCGGAATTGGCCGCGTAATTGATCAAGGCGGCCAGGCAGGACAGGCTGAAGATCCGGTTGGCGAAAAAAAGCTTTACATCCAGCAGGGGATAAAGGGTTCTTTTTTCAAAGGCCACAAAGGCGATCAGGGCCAGGAGCCCAACGCAGACAAAGGTAAAGCCCCGAACTTGGGGCAGATTGGAAAAACCGTAGATCAGTCCAAAAAGGGCGCAGGCAAAGATGAGGCAGCCCTTGGCGTCAAAAGGTTCGCCCCTGGCCTCGGCCCATTCGCCCTTGATGAACATGCCGGCCAGGATCCTGGCGCAGGCGGTGAGGGCTGCGGAAATAAAAAAGATGCTTTGCCAGCCGAGGTAATAGGTTAAAAAACCTCCGGCGGCCGGCCCGGCGGCCAGGGCCAGATATACCGAGGCCGTGTTCAGGGCCAGGGCCCTGGCCCGCATGGACGGCGGAACCACCGATACCACTATGGCGATGGAGCTGGAGAACATCATGGCGCTGAACACGCCGGAAAGAAAGCGCAGGGCGATGAGCGCGCCGCCGCCGGGGGAAAAGGGGCAGGCCAGGATACTGAGGCTGAGTCCCAAAAGTCCGGCCAGGTAAATGCGTTTGCGGCCGA
>WRHT01000008.1 GCA_009783115.1 Desulfovibrionaceae bacterium
TACCTGGACAAGCATGGCCGCATCTGGGACGCCACAGTCATCAAGGTGATCAGCAACCCCATCAGCTTGCGCCAAGCCGTGTTCAGCCCCTACCAACGCCTGGGGCGGATGATCTCCGAGCAGATCCAGCAATTTGCCGGACAGAAGGATGCCGAAACCTTAAACCGGGCCACGACCGCGGTGACCGGGCTGCCGGCCGCCCTGAATGAACCGCCGGCCGCCGGAGGCGGGGCCGCGCCCGCCAAGTTCGACCTGGGCAAAAACATGGGCATCCTGGCCGCTCTGGGTCTGGCCCTGGGGGCTATCGGCACGGCCCTGGCCAGCTTGGCCGGGGCTCTGGTATCCCTGCGCTGGTGGCAGATACCCCTGGTTTTTCTGGTCATCTTCCTGTTCATTTCCGGCCCCTCGGTGATCAGCGCGGCCATAAAGCTGCGCCAGCGCACCCTTGGTCCGCTGCTGGAGGCATCTGGCTGGGCGATCAACGGCAAGGTCAGCATCACCATGCCCCTAGGCCGGGCGCTCACCGGCATTGCCAAAAAGCCGCCATCCGGAGGACAATGACGCAGCATTTAGAAAGGCTTCCGCATCATGCGCGCATTTTTATTCTTGCTGGTTTTTTTTGTTATAGAATCTGCCGAATTCAACATCGGTATTTTTTATATGACTAACTATCCAATTAATAACATAATTGTTTAAATCCGCTGTAAATACAGCGGAAGGACCGTTTGCGGAGAATTCGCCTTTCATCTTTTGAAAATAACTAATAAAAGATTGGTGCTTTTCTTTATGCGATCCATATTTATTATAATTACATTGTATTTGTAACTCCTCTTCATCTTTGAAATGTTCGACAATATATTCGTCTAAAAAATCAATTGTTTTCTGCATTTCTTCTTTTGACACAGACTTTGTTCCAATTAATACTACATCATTTATTCTACGAATCAATTCTATGTGTTGTTTATCAATTTTGACGACTCCGGTTTCCATGTCTTTTGTTATTATAATCATAACTCATCTCCTGGCGGAAACCCCGGTCCAGGACCGGAGAGGAAGCGCCGCTCCCTTTTGCTTTTTTCCTGGTTTTGCGGTATGCCGGACAGCAACAAATAGCGACTATAATCTTGGAACACAGCAAAAACAAGCTCCCCGCCCTGACCCGCCCCGTCCTGGCCGCCTGCCTGGAGGAGGCGGGGTTTTCCCTGGAAGATCGCCCTCTGGATCAATTATACGCCTACCTGGATTTGCTGGTCCGCTGGAACCGAAAGATGAACCTGGTGGGACCGTCGCGCTGGCGGGAAATTCTGGACAAACTGATCCTGGACAGCCTGCATCTGGCCCGTCTGCTGGATGGCCTCCCCTGGCCGGAAGATTCACAGACCTGGGACCTGGGCGCCGGCGCCGGAATCCCCGGCCTACCCTTGCGCATGCTCTGGGACAAAGGGGAATACCACCTAGTGGAGGCGCGGGAAAAACGCGCCCTCTTCCTGCACGCGGCCCTGGTCGTGCTCTCCTTGCCCGGCGTGCGCCTGAGCCGCCTGCGGGCGGAAGAATTCATGGCCCAAGCCAGGCCCGCCCACCTGATCCTCAGCCGGGCCTTCCTGCCCTGGGATAAATTTCTGGCTCTGGTCGCCGGACGGACAGCCTCCGCCGGCCTGGCCCTGATCATGGCCCGAAGCCCTGCTCCTGAACTGCCGCCGGAACTCGCCGCGCGCTGGCGTTTGCACAGCCAGCGCCCATATCTCGAAGACTCTTCCTGGTTCTGGCTGTTCCAGGCCAAAGACTGAAATTTCAGCCCCGGTATTGCTTGCGCCACTCGTCCAGGAAAAGCAGGGAGCACTCCAATGGGCTCAAAACTCCGCTTTTGCTTCTCAGAGCCGCGATCAGGGTCTCGAAATCCGTGGCTGGGGGCAGTTCCAAGCTTTGCAAGAGTCCGGCCAGACCGGCCTGTAAATCTCCGGGCAGGTTCGCCAGTTCCGCCGCCATACCGGAATCGGTCCGCGTACGCGGCCAGCCCGGCAGGCCGGAGGCGGCGAATTCCAACAGGACGCGCATCCGGTGGACATAGGTATGCTCGCGCAACACCCTCTCCCTGGCCCTCCCGGCCATAGCCGCCCTCTCCTCCGGATGGGCGAGGGCATGCTCGATCTTGCCGGTCAGTTCTTCCAGGCTGTCAAAGACGGCCAGTTCGCCATCGGAAAAAAGCTCAGGCATAAGGGTACGCCTGTCCACCAGTTGAAAAGCTCCGCAGGCGGCTATTTCAAAAGTGCGCGGGTTGACGAAATCGCCGTGGGTCACCGTCTCCTCCCGCCTGGTTCCTGAATGCAGGTTCAAGTTGATCTTGGCGGCGTTGAAGATACGCACGGTCTCTTCCGGGCTGATCCGCCGCCCTTCCATTTGCAGACAGCCGGCCAGGGCCGCCTCTCCCTCCCATTCCGTGCCCCAAATTTTGAAATTATAGGCGGTCAGACGCCTGAAGGCCAGACGGCGGTTGGGGTAGCCCGCGCCCATGAAGGAAAGATCCGCGCCAAAGCGCCTTTTTTCCGTGGCCGTGAGTTCCAGCGGACGATGCAGAGAGGGTTGGGCCGCCAAAGGCAGATAAAAGGCCCCGCGTACCCCGGCCTTGGCCAGTTCTTCCAGAAACGGCTCCTTCTGGATCACCGCGAAAATATCATAGTGCGGGGCAAATACGCGCCAATAGGTGAACAGGCGGTAATCCTCCACAAACCACATGGCCGTGGGGATGCCCGCGCTTTTCAAACGCTTGAGGGTCGGAATGCCCAAGGGAGCTTGGGCCAGGGCCAGGATTAAATCCGGCTGGAAACGATCCGCCTGGGCCAGCACCGCCTCACCTACCACCCGGAGATAGCTGTTTTCCAGAAAATCCAGGCGATCCTGCCGCACCTTCAGCCCTTTCAGGGCCTGAAAGGCGGGATAAAAGGCCGGGGCCTCAAAAACATCCACCAGGCAGCCGTTCTCCCTCAGGGCTTCGATGCAAAAACGCCCCACCGGCAACGAACCTCCGTAAAACGGCAGAACCACCAGAACGCGAATCATAATATCTCCAGGTATTCCGGCAAAAGCCAGTCGTTTTCCGCCAGAAGCCCGGCGCTGACATGCTCCGGTATGGACAGACCGGCAGGCGGGGCCAAATTTAAAAATTCCGCCAGCAAGGAGCGGGCCGCGGTCCGCTCCTCCCTCTCCGGGTCGGGGCCGTGATAAACCGCGCCCAGATGATCCAGCCCGCTGCGCAACAGAGACAGCCCTCCACTCTCCCGCGGATCATAATTTTCCGCTCCGATCCCGGACAGCAGCCCAGGCCACTCGGCCTCTTTCAGGCCCCGTAGGCAGGCAAGATCCTGGGAACAGGGGGCGTTTTCCAGACATGGGGAACAGGGGTTCACCGCCTGCCAGACCAGGTGCCCCAGGCCGTAAGGCCCGGTTTCCCAAGCCCAGGCCGAGGACAGGAAAAAGGCCATGACCGGGACGCCCAAATGGGCGGCCAGATGCATGAGCCCGGTATCCGGGGCCAGCAGCAGATCCAGGCCGCCCAGGACTTCCGGCAAATCCTCCAGGCTGGTCCGCCCGGTAAGATCCCTGGTCTTCCCCTGGATCTTTCCTGGCAGGCTTCCCAGTAGTCTGCGGGCGATCCCGGCCTCCGTCCGGCTTCCCAAAAAGATGAATTCAGGACCCTTGAGCGCGGCGAAAAGCGCTTCCAAAATCCGGACCAGTATTGCCGGAGGGAGGGATCGCCTAGCCGCCTGCCCGGCCATGACCACCCCCACCGCCTGTCCGGAAGCGCCGGCGGCGCGTCCGGACCCGGCCACGGGATTGACCAGCTCCGGCGGCAGAGGCGAAGGATGAAAAAATGCCCAAAAATCCATGAGGTTCAAGGGAGAGGCTCGCCGCTTCCTGGTCCAGCGCGCCCCCATCTTGCTCCAGGTGGAGGCCAGGGGCTGCCCCCGGTCCAGGCGGTAACCCGATACCCTTTCCGGCTCAAACAGCCCGGCCAGGACCAGGTTCAGGGAACTACGGTTCAGGTTGTAAACGCGCTCGAAACCGGCGGCCACGAAGCTGGCGCAAGCCTCGCGGGCCAGGGCCAGAGTCTCCGCCTCCCGCAAATTCCCGGCATGGGCGGGGAGGGCATGGATTACCGCCTGCGGGTAAATGAGGGAAGCCAGGGAAGCCAGGGAGAAATCCACCGCCAGATGCGTCTCGCCTTCCTTCATCAGGGAAAAGACCAAGCGCTTGCTTTGCAGCAGATCCCCCAGACGGGCCAGTTGCAGAACCAAAAATTTACGCATGGCCTCCCCGGTCAAAAATCTTCCAAGGCCGGGCTGACCAGCCAAGGGCCGAGAGGGGACTCTCCGGCGCAGCCCAAACCCGCGTTTGCGGACGGGGTGGAGCCGGGACGAGCGCCATCCCCCCCGTGGAGCGGAGGAAGCAGACGCACCAGGCGTCCTTCCAGGCGAAGCCTGTCCTGGGCCAGCCAGAGCACGGCCTGAGGGTAAATGCGGTGCTCCAGCGCCTGGATGCGGGGCATCAGGCTGTCCAGGTTATCGTCGGAAACAAGGGGGACGGCGGCCTGGATGACGATCGGGCCGCTATCCACGGCCTCTTCCACGAAATGCACGGTGCAGCCGCTCAAGCGCGGCCGGAGTTCCAGGGCGTCCCGGCCGCCGTGGGCGCCAGGGAAACTGGGCAGGATGGCCGGATGAATGTTCAGGATGCGCCCGGCAAAGGCCCGGATGAAAAAGGCGCTCAGGAGGCGCATATAGCCGGCCAGGATGACGGCCTCGGCCCCGGCCTCCCTGATGGCTTCGAGCATGACGGCGTCAAAATCCTCCCTGGGGAGTGCGCGGCTGTCCAAGCTCCGGGCCGGAACCCCGAAATTTTTGGCGTGCGCCAAGGCGCCAGCCTCGGGATTATTGGAAAGGACCAAGACCGGCTTGACCGGAAGCCGGCCGGCCGCGGCGTGTTCCAGGAGCGTCCTGAGATTCGAGCCCGCTCCCGAGGCCAGCAGGGCTATGCGCAAAGGTTCAGAGCGCTTCACAACCGTCTTCGGTGACCAGCACCAGGCGTTCCCAGCGCGCCCCCCCCCATTCAGGGTAGTAAAGGCCCGGCTCTACCGAAACGATCATCCCCGGCTCCAGAAGAGTTTCATTCCGGGCATTCAAGGAGGGTGGCTCATGGGTTTGCAGCCCGATGCCGTGCCCCAGGCTGTGGTTGAAACGCTCGAATACGCCGAGATTCTCGAAATAGACCTGGGCCACAGCATATACCTCCTTGCAGCTCACTCCCGGACGGATGGCCCGGATGGCCAGGCTCTGCGCCTCCATAACCCGGTCCAGGGTCTTCCGGAAGCGATCCGGAGGCCGATCGCCCACCCAGAAGGTGCGGGTCTGATCCGAGCAATAATCCCTCACCCGGCAGCCGCAGTCAATGAGGACGCAGACATTTTCCCGCACCCGGTCCTCGCCGGGCCTGGCATGGGGAAGGGCGGCATTGGGGCCGATGCCCACAATGCTCTGAAAGGAAAGTTCTTCGGCCCCGTTTTGCCGGTAAAACCGCTCGATCTCCCAGGCGATGTCCTTTTCGCTGCGCCCAGGCGTCAACAGCGCCGGCGCAAAGTCCATGAACCTATGATTAAGGTCCGTGGAGGCGCGCATCCTGGCGATCTCCTCCGTATCCTTGATCATGCGCAGGGATTCCACCAGGCCATCGGCGGCCCGCACGCGCAACCCCCTGGAAAGAATTTTGCCGAAAGCCAGGCTGAGAGCGCTTGTTTCCAGCCCCAACGGCCCCTTAAGGCGGCCGCGCAAAAAGCCGTTCAGCCGCTCCGGGGCGGAGGCGGATCCCTGGTAAATAAGCAGCCGATCCCTCGGCCAGATCCTTCCGGCCGCCTCCGTGTAACGCGGGTCCGTGCAAAGCCAGTCTTCTCCGTCGGCAAAGAGAACCAGACAGCCGCAGCTTTCATTGCTTTGCGGATCGTGCGGTTCAAAACCGCTCAGGTAATAACGGTTGGCGTCCAAGGTCACCAGCAGGGCGTCCAGCTTGCCGGCCGCAAGTTTCAGCCTGGCCCTCCCGCGCCTGTCCGCGTAAATATCAGCGTCCATTTCTCTCTCCGGCGGCGCCCGACGCGCATTCAACGCAATAAAGCGCTTCCGGCATGGACATCAGGCGGACCAGAGGGATTTTTTCCCCACACTCGGCGCAATAGCCGAATTCCGGGTCAGAGCCGATTCTCTTCAGGGCGTATTCCAGCTTGCCAAGACGCCGCCTGGCCAGGCCCAGAGAGGCGTCATGCACGCTTTTGCTGACAATGGCATCCATGCGGGAAACTTCGTCCAAATCTTCCAGGGCTTCCGGAGAGGTAAGCTCTACGAGACGCTGGATATCCAGCTTGAGACGCTGTATTTCCTGGATAATTTTTTCGCGGAGCCGCTCGGTATCGGTATCGCTCATCAGGCTCATGCCGGCAATATCCTCTGCGCTTGGGTATGTTTTAAGCTTGTGAAACTTAGCATAAGCCGGGGAGCTTGCCAAGGCCGCCCGCCGATCCCATGCCCGGACGAAAGGCTTAATTGAATAGCTTGACGCGCCCGGCTTTAGAACGTATAGGAACAGGCTTCAATTCACCGAAGGAGCGGATCATGAAACGCACATACCAGCCCAGCGTGATCAAACGCAAGCGCCTGCACGGCTTCAGAGCCCGCATGGCTACTGCGGCCGGGCGTAATGTCCTGCGGCGCAGACGGGCCAAAGGGCGCAAAAGATTGGCCGTCTGAGCCTTTGGCCGGTATGCGGGTCACGCCGGAAAAGGCCGGCCTGTCCAGGGTCCTGCCCTTCGGCCAAGAGCGCCGGCTAAAAAAAACAGCCGATTTTTCCCTGTTGTTTAATAAAGGAAAACGCTACTTTACAACGAGCTTTATTTTTTTTGTTTTGATTCAGGATGGTCCGGCAACCCCCGGCTGGCGGCTGGGGCTTTCCGTCAGCCGCAAGGTAGGCGGAGCGGTACGGCGCAATCGGGTCAAGCGCCTGCTCAGGGAATTTTTCAGACTGCGCCAGGCCGACCTTCCCCAAGGTCTGGAGGTGGCCGCGGTATGCAGAAAAGGTCTGAACCCGCTCCGTATGAATTACGCGGAGGCGGAACGGGAAATCGCCCCGCTTCTGGAAAAATGGCTGAAATATCACGCGCCGCGTCCAAGGCCATGAGAAATTTGCTGATCCTGCCCATCCGCGCCTATCAGATCTGCGTTTCTCCTTTTTTGCCGCCGGCGTGCCGTTTTCATCCTTCATGTTCCGCATACGCCGCCGAGGCCATCTCCGTACACGGGGTATGCGGGGGACTCCGGCTGGCCTTGGGGCGTCTGTCGCGATGCCATCCCTTCCATGAAGGCGGATTTGACCCGGTGCCGCCCCCCAAAGGCAACGCATGATCCTTTCGGCCCGCTAGGTTCGCATACCCGCGGGATTAATTCAGGAGTTCGCGCTTTATGGACCACCGCCGTATTTTATTAGCCCTCGGCTTAAGCGTTTTCGTGCTTTTCGGCTGGCAGGCCCTGTCCAAGTTTATGGGCTGGACGCCCCCCCCGATCATCGGCACGCTTCCCCAAGAAAGCCCCACCGTTTCATCCGTTTCGCCTTCCGCCCCGCTGCATATGGAAAACCAGGCCCAGGTGGCTGCCGGCGGACAGGATATTCTAGTGGAAACACCGCTTTATATCGCGCGTTTCAGCAGTAACGGCGGCGCCATCAAAGAGTTCACCCTCAAGCGCTACAAGGCGGTCCATCCTGACAGCGGACGGGCCATTGACGCCCCCTTGCGGCTGATCGGACCCGGTTCCCCGGAAACCCTGGGGCTTATCGTCGGCGGCCAGCCCGGCTGGGCGGAAAGCGCGGACTGGAGCTATTCCGGGAAAGAACAGATCCTCCTGGATAACGGGGAGACGACCATCCATTTTACCGCATCCAAAGACGGCCTGTACATCCGGCGCGCCTACACCTTATCGGCGGATAACTACCTGGTGCGCGAACTCTTGCAGGCCAGCGGCCCCACGCCCCAAAGCCTGGATATCACCCGCGCCCTGGCCGTTGATTCCCTGGCCGGGGCCGGAGACTACATGAAAAGCACCAAGATTGTCTCCATGCGCGGGAACAGCTTCAAAGAAGAGGAAGACCTGAAGACGCTGGCGGCCGGCGTGAACTACGGGGAGCAGATCACCTGGGCCGGAGCCATGAGCAGCTATTTCCTGGCGGCGGTCATTCCGGATGACCCGGACCTGTCCATGAGGGCCTTATACCAGAACGGCCGCTATATCCTGCTGCTGGAAAAAAGGCAGGCCGCGCTCAGCGCGGACCGCGATTTCCAGTCGGAACTCACCTATTATTTCGGACCCAAGCGCCACGCGGATATGGCCGCCGCCCCAACGGACATCTCCGCTTCCCTGGAATACGGCTGGTTCGGCTGGATCGCCGTTCCGCTCCTGGCCATGCTCAAATGGTTCCATTCCTATGCCGGCAACTGGGGGGTGTCCATCATCCTCCTCACCGTGCTGGTCAAGATCGTCCTCTGGCCCCTTTCCTACAAAAGTTACAAGTCCATGGACGAAATGCGCAAGCTACAGCCGCTCATGCAGAAAATCCGTGAGAAATACCCCGACGATCGGCAACGCCAGAACCAGGAAGTCATGCAGCTATATAAGACTTACAAGATCAACCCCATGGGCGGATGCCTGCCCATCTTTGTGCAATTGCCGGTATTTTTCGGGCTGTACCGGGCGCTTTTGTCTTCCATCGAACTGCGCCATGCCGGATTCATCGAACGTTTGCCTTTCACCGACATGATCTGGCTTGCGGATCTTTCCTCCAAGGATCCTTTGTACGTTACCCCCATAATCATGGGGGCGACCATGCTGTTCCAGCAGAAAATGGCCCCCACCTCCGGCGATCCCCTGCAGAGCAAAATGATGATGTTCATGCCGGTGATCTTTACATTTCTATTCCTCAGCTTCCCTTCCGGCCTGGTGCTTTACTGGCTGTTCAACAACATCATCTCCATCATGCAGCAGTACGGGCAGACGAAACTCTCCGCCCGGAATAAAAATTGAGGGCCTCATGAACAACGACTACAAGGAATTCACCGGAAAAAACCTGGACGAGGCCATGGCCGAAGCCTGCGCTTTTTTTGGAGTGGAACGCGGCAAACTGGAAATTGAGATCCTTAGTGACGCCAAAAGCGGCATCTTCGGCCTGGTCGGAGCCAAAAAAGCCGTGGTGCGCGCCCGCCGGGTGCGTATGGAAAAACTGCGCTCCGGCGCCATAAACAAAGACGCCGGCCCTGAATTATCAGGACTGGAAGCCCGCAGGACTGAAAAGGCCAAAACCGCGAAAACCCCGGCCGCGCCGGAAAGAAAAGCGGAACCTGGACTGGCGGCCCCTGAAATAATCCGGCCGGAAAAGTCCAACCAGGATGCTCCCACCGTGGAGATCCCGGTACGTCTTGATTTAGAGGACTTCCCCGGCCAGGAATACGGCTTTGATCCGGAGCAGGAAACAGAGGCCGGAGAATCCGGCAAAACCCCCATGGCCGACCTGGATCAGGATCTGCTGCGCGAGACCGTGCTGGAAGCGGTGCGTAAGCTCACCTTTCCCATTGTCGGCGACTGCTCCGCCAGCCTGGAAATATCCGGCGGCAAGGCGCGCGTCCGCCTGGAAGAGATGGAAAACTGCGGTCTGCTCATCGGGCGCGAGGGGCAAACCCTGGCCGCCCTGCGTTACCTTGTGGGCAGCATTGCCTCCCGCCGCCTAAACGCCCAGGTCAGGGTGCAGATTGATGCCGGCGACTATCAGGAGCGGCAGGAGGAAAAATTACAGGCCCTGGCCCTGGCCTTGGCCGAAAGGGTGAAAGAAACCAAGATCCCCCGATCCACCAAGCCCATGGGCGCTTACCAGCGCCGGATCATCCACCTGGCCCTGCAAGCCGACCCGGAAGTTAAGACTTACAGCAAAAGCGAAGGCCGGCTCAAGCGCGTCATCATTGCTCCGGAAAAGTCCAGGCCCGGCCGGGAAGACAGCCCACCCGAAGGGTGAACATGCCCGGACCGGCCAGGACCGAAACCATCGCGGCCATCGCCACCGGCAAGGGGGCCGGAGGCATCGGCATTATCCGGATCAGCGGACCTTCCTCCCTACAAATCCTGCACACGGCCTTTGAAAAAAGCGGCAAACCCGGCTTCAGCCCGCGCCGCCTGGAACACGGTTGGGTCCTGGACAGCCGGAACCGGCGTCTGGACGAGGCCCTGGCCGTGTATATGCCGGAACCGCGCAGCTTTACCGGAGAAGATACGGCGGAAATCCACTGTCATGGCGGGCGGGCCGTGTTGGAAGCCGCGCTGGAATCCGCGTTATGGCGCGGAGCCAGAGCGGCCGGCCCCGGAGAATTCACGCGCCGGGCGCTGCTGAACGGACGGCTGGATTTAAGCCGGGCGGAAGCCATCGGCGAACTAATCGCCGCCCCTACCCTGGAGGCCGCGCGCTTAGCGCGCAACAAGCTTGAAGGACGCCTCAGCGCGGCCTTGAAAGAGCTGCGCCAAAAAATGGATTCCCTGCGCGCCTTCTTCTATGCCGCCATGGATTTTCCGGAAAGCGCCCTCCCTCCGGACCAAAGCCCGGAGGCCCAAAAACTCCTGAAGGATACCTCCTCCGGCCTGGCCTCTCTGGCCGCGAGCTGGGAACAAGCCCGGGTCTGGCGCCAGGGGGCCTTGACCGTCCTGGCCGGTCCGCCAAATACCGGAAAATCCAGCCTGTTCAATGCCATGCTGGAACGTCCACGCGCCCTGGTGACGGAACTTCCCGGCACCACTCGCGATTTCCTGGAAGAAAGCCTGCTCCTGGAAGGAATCCCCCTACGCCTGGCCGACACCGCCGGGCTGCGCGTCTCTGAAGACGCCACGGAAAAGGCGGGCATGGATCTGACCCTGGATCTGCTGGAGCAGGCCGAAATCATCCTCCTGGTCCTGGATGCCGCCCGCCCGGAACAAGTCCCCCCGCCCTGGAGGCTGGAGCAGGGCCGCCTCCTGAACCCATACCGGGGCGCAATCCTGATCCTCCTGAACAAAATTGACCTTCTGCCCGCCCGGAGCAAACCGCCTCTACCGGAAGAGCTTTGGGGCTGCCGCTGCCTCCCGGTCTCGGCCCTGACCGGGCAGGGACTCCCCTCCCTGCGCGCCCGCCTGGGAGAAAGCCTGACCGCGGCTTCCGCAGGGCTGGACTTCAACGAGGCCGCTCCTCCTTCCCTGCGCCAGATGGAGCAGATCCGCCTAGCCTTGGCCGAACTGGAAAAACTCGCCCAGGCCCAAAATCAGGGGCTGCCCCCGGAACTCCTAGCCGCCTGCCTGGACAGCGCCGCCGCCTGCCTGGATGAAAGCCTCGGCCTCTCCTGCTCCCAGGAAATCCTCGACAGGATCTTCGCCCAGTTCTGCGTGGGCAAATGATCCCCCGGCCCATATTAGAAATAGCATATAATATATTGTATTTATTATATTAAAAGATATTTTTAGATTACTCTACCAAAAATAATACCAACACTAGGAAAGGCTTACAGCGGGCGGTTTGGGACGGCCTTAGTCATAGGGAAGGAAAAAAACAGAAAGCGCCCGTCAGAGGCACGGGCGTTGGTGTGGCTTGTTGCCAATAGATGGAGATATAAAGAAATTATTTTTTATAATCCCAGGTCTCCAAAGCAAATAGCACCAAGGTATGTGCAGCATGCACAGCGAGTCGGGCGTGACGAGGCTGTATTCTATAGCCCGTTTTGCCCCTTCCATGCGCTGAACCGGCATGAGTTCGCAAAGCCCCCACGCCATCAACGATAGAACTTAATCCCCCCAAAATCTTTTTTAGATCGTCATCTTCAAGTTGGCTAGGATCAAACCCTAAATCTTTCGCCACGGTAGTCCACAATGGTTTTATAGTGGTCTCTTTTGGCAGAGCCAGTTTCTTTTCTTCGATATATACCTTGCAAAAGGACTCGACGATTGAGCATGCCGCAGTGAGGCTTGCAGGAGGATCTTTCTCTATTTCATCTAAAGCACGCTTAAATTCTATCTCTATCGCTGGTATATTTTTCGATTTCAGCAATTGTTCCAAGGATTGGGATGCTCTCGATACTCCAATTTGGCAGACTCTACCTCCTTGAGTATATTTGAGGCCGTACTTGCTTAAAATATCATGTAATTTATTTCTTCGCGCCAAAAAGCTAGTTGCATAAGAATATGTCGGGGCAAATGGATTGGGGTCTATCTCAATATTTCTTTACATGTATTCTTCAATGACTTTTCCGAGTATTTTTAGAGAATCTATATCTTTTCCATTGCAACGTAATAACCATTCGGTTGTTTTATCCTGCTTATTCCTATCTGGCGCATCTCCAGGAGCATCTGCGCTGAAAAAAATTGAGTTGATATCTGAGTGTCTATAGATATCATTGAAAATACTGGCTATCTCCGAGATGATCGGCCTTGGAATTTGCATACTCATTTGTTTCCTCAGAATAGTACCTAATTAGGCAGCATGTTAGCATCGAGATATCTCCATAAATACCATGACGCTACAGAGCAATAAGGGTTCCATCTTTTGCCGACTGTTTCAAGTTTTGCTGTATCTCCATAAAATTTTTTCACAGCACGTTTGAGTCCGGAATCTCCAAGCGAAAGGATATTGGAATGGCGTAGGGCAAACAAAACAAACATTTCCGCAGTCCATTGACCTACTCCGGAAATTTTGATCAATTCATTTATAACGATTTCTATTGGCAGTGAATACAATACAGAAAAATCTATCTCTTTGTTCTTAACTTTCCATGACAAATTTTTGATGTAGCGAATCTTCGCAGCAGACAAACCGCATACCCGCAAGGTTTCATTATCGGCAATAGTAATACTGCTCGGTGTAATTTCTCCTAAACTATGGCGGACACGTGCGCGTATGGCCTTGGCAGCTTTTGCGGATAACTGCTGCCCAATAATGGAATCCACCAATCTGACGAACGGTTCGGCCTCGCCAAACCCAAGAGTACATGGCCCATGCGTTTGTATGAGTTCCGCAAGGATTAAGTCTGCTTGCGATAAAAATGCCTCTGCAATCCGTATAGAATCGATATTTAGAATAATTGGCTGATGTAGTTTGCTTTTCGAGATTGCCATATACTTATTGCTTAAACGGGATTACGCCACTTGGCAAGCGAGTGTTGTCCGTGTACTCTATGGCATGGATACTGTTTCTCCTGAAAAACGTAGTTGGGTGATGTCCCGCGTCAAAAGTAAAAATACTCGCCCTGAAATGGTTGTACGTTCATTATTACATGCTATGGGATACCGTTTCCGCCTTCATCGTAAAGACCTGCCAGGTAATCCAGATATAACCCTACCTAAATACCGTGTAGTAATATTCGTGCATGGATGTTTTTGGCATCAACATAACTGCCCACATGGTCAACGCTTACCAAGTTCTAATCAAGCATATTGGCTAACCAAGCTCGCGAAAAATCGCTGGCGGGATAACCAAAATACAACAAAACTAAACGCCCTTGGGTGGACTGTCTTGATAGTTTGGGAGTGTATGCTTCGAGATATGTTAAAACTTGAAAAAGTTTTGCGTGAGTTTGTTAGGACACATCCCTCACTGCCAAAAAATATTAACCAACAAAAGTAGCACATGGCGACTTCAAAAAAAGAGAACGCCAAAGCATCTCTTTTGGTGGAGGCGCGCCAATTTTAATTATGTCAACAAAACCACTTTCATGTCCATTATTTGTTGAGTCAATGGGACCGGAGTAAAATTTTGACTCTTTTAATTCGATAATATTTGAATACAAGCCGTCAATTTTGCCATATCCGAAAGCCAATATATTAACTTCGTTTGCTACTTCTGAAAGAAAAGATTGTAGATTTAATGCCGTGCTATTTGATATATAATCTGCCAATACATCTTGTATGAGCCATAATGTCATTCCTTCCCATGCAATACCAACTTGAGATTTAACGATTAGCTGGCTAACCATTCTAGCCCAAACTTGCCTATAGTTTATGCCTGGGCCATTATGTTTCTCAGGGTGAAGGATTGCATCTTCGCAGGCCATACTAATTTGAGTTCGTTTCTTTTTGTCCCCTCCTGAGGTGCTTGAAGTCATTATTTCCAGAATTAAAATAGGATCGCCTGGAAAATCATCTATCCAAAAATCCATACCACGTTTTGCCAAAGTATAACCATTCTTTTCAGCCAAAGTCTGGGTTGTCCGTTCGCTTTTACCTATGAGCGCAGCAACTTGTTTTACGGGAGTACGCTTGCTGCCTGAAATAATATAATCAAATGTGTAATCAAAAAATTTTTCCTGTGAATCGTCTGATATTGCGCCAATTTTCATTTTAACTTCTGACCAAACACGCAAATTATCTGTTTTAGGATTCCAAAATTTCAAAATATCTTCTTTGACTTTGCGTTGATAATCATTTCCTTGATGGCCTGTATTTTTAAGAAAAAGCAGTCTTCTTGGGCAAACAATCCACGGTTGCTCGCCTTCTCGAATCAACAAAGAACAAACTCCAGATTGTATAACATCTTTTCCTGGGAATTTTTGTGCAAGAGCTGGCAGTGACCGCAAATCTAAAGCTGAAGAATATCTATTGCCCCCACCATCGCACTCGGCATCCATAAAAGGGCACCAAGCTAAGGAGCAATTTGCCGCCGCTTTTTTATCCCAATTATTCATCCTGTGCCCGTATAATTCAAAAATTTTACTCATTTAAGTATCTCTTAATATGCTCTGCCAGCACTTTTGCCAATGGAGGCGGAACGGAGTTAGCGACTTGTCTATGTTGGTCTAAGTTTTTTACGCTGCCAGTTCTTGAACGGATAGGCCCTTTTAAATGATAATTGTCAGGATATCCGTGGATACGCATATACTCGCGTGGCGTAAGGTATCTATTTTCGATTGGGTGATAAAATATCTCGCCACATCGTAGAGTATTTGAAGGACGCTTTCTGTGTAATCTTAAATACTTTGTTGTATCTTTTGGGGATAGTCCTTTTCTTATTTCGCTGCTTAGATGAACCTGAGCAGCAAGATATGAACCTTCTGGTACGTCCGCTATTCTCTCTTTATCTCTATCTGGTGTTACATCTACATGACTATCTTCTCTTTCATAATATGTTTTGCCACGTACCTTACAGTCAGGAGCTTCTAATCCTTTCAACACGCTACCAATCGAAATGTATGGTTTGTAAGAAAATAGGCCATTACACTCTTCAATTGGAGCATGCGTTCGCTGAGGAAATAAAAAACCATTATGCCCTAATGTCGCAACAACAAATAGCCTTTCTCTAACTTGCGGGATACCAAAATCAGCAGCTGTTATTACTTGCCATTTTGGAATATATCCAATATGTTCAAGGCGTTCTAAGAATTCTTCAAAAACTTCCCCGCGTTTACCTTGTTGACCTTTTGCGGATAGCAAGCCCTTTACTTGCTCCAGCAACAAAGCTTTTGGCTTAAATATCTCAGCAAAACGGATAATTTCAAAAAGGAGCATCCCTCTCGCATCGCTAAGCCCTTTTTGTTTGCCGGCTAATGAGAAGGACTGACACGGTGGGCCTCCAAAAAGCAAATCAAGTTCCCCCGCGGCAAGGCCAAGGTCGGGCATTAATTTTTCTGGTGATATAGTGCGAATATCTGCTTCAAGAATTTTTGTCTGTGTATTTTCGCGTTCTTGAGCAGATCTCAACGTTGAGCAACAATGAGGGTCTATTTCTATAGCCGCAAGTATAGAAAACCCAGCTTGCCGGACACCAATATCAAAGCCACCAGCGCCAGCAAACAGAGAAAGAGCTTGTAAGTCCGTCGGATTTGTCATGAATTGAATCCAGCACTGTCCGGCTACCATAGCAATTCATTATACTTGGGCAGGGGCCAGATGTCGTCGTCCACCATGGTTTCCAGGGCATCGGCATGTTTGCGGCATTCAGCCATGAGAGGAATGAGCTCGTCCCTGGAGGCCTCGGCCCGTTTCCCGCTGCCCTCTTTCTCTTTCAGGGCGTCCAGGGCCTCGTGCCGGGCATCCAGCCGGTCCAGGCCCTCCAGCAGGCCCACGATGTGGGCGCGCGCGCGCCTGTAAAGATCCTCCTCCGTCGCCGGGCCCGGCGCCCCAAGTTCCCTGGCGAGCCTGGCGGCCTCGCCCAGTTCTTTCAGCCAGCGCAAGGCCGCCGGCAGGATGGCCGAGCGGCCGATGGAGGAAACCAGCTTGGTTTCAATGTGCACATCCACTATATAGTTATCAAAGAGGATCTCCTGGCGGGCCAGTTGCTCACGCTCGGTCAGCACCCCGTGCCGGGAAAAAAGATCCAGCACCTCCCGGTCGCTGTACCTGGAGATGACGCTCACCGAATCGCGCAAATCCGTCAGGCCACGCCTGGCCGCCTCTTCACGCCACTCCGGCGCGTAATTGTTGCCGTTAAAGACCACCGGCAGGCTTTCCGTGAAACTACGGGCCAATAGCGCCTGCACGGCCTTGCTTAAATCCTCGCCGCCCCGCACGGTTTCTTCCAATTCCGTGGCCAAATCGTCCAGAACCGCGGCCACGGCGGTATTTATGGCGATATTGGCCGGGGCTATGGACTGGGAGGATCCCACGGCCCGGAACTCGAACTTGTTGCCGGTAAAGGCGAAGGGACTGGTGCGGTTGCGATCCGTCGCATCCCTGGGCAGGGGCGGCAGGGAGGAAACGCCCACGCGCATCGCCCCCATGTCCAATCCGGACTTACCCCGGCCGGGCTTGCCCTCGGCGATGCCGGCGATGATCTCGGTGAGCTGTTCGCCCAGAAATACAGAGATAATGGCCGGCGGCGCTTCGCTGGAACCCAGGCGGTGATCGTTCCCGGCGCCAACGGTCGCCAGGCGCAGGGGCAGAGCGTGTTTGCGCGCCGCCATGAGCACCGCGGCCAAAAAAACCAGGAACTGGGCGTTATCCAGAGGGGTATCCCCGGGGTCCAGCAGGTTGTTGCCCTCGGAATCGCAGAGGGACCAGTTATTGTGCTTGCCGGAGCCGTTGACCCCGGCAAAGGGCTTTTCGTGCAGCAGGCAGGCGAAGCCGTGCTTTTCCGCCGTGCCGCGCAGCGTTTCCATGGTCAGCATGTTGTGATCCGTGGCCAGGTTGGCCGTCTCGAACATGGGGGCCAACTCGAACTGGGCCGGGGCCGACTCGTTGTGCCGCGTGCGGGCGGGTATGCCCAAGGCGAGCAGGCGTTCTTCCACTTCAGCCATAAAGCCGAGCACGCGCCGCCCGATGGTTCCGAAGTAATGATCCTCCAGTTCCTGCCCCTTGCCCGGCCTGGCCCCAAACAGGGTGCGCCCGGCCAGCTTGAGATCGTCGCGCAAGGAATAATAGCGCCTATCCACCAAGAAATATTCCTGCTCCGCGCCCACCATGACGTTCACCCGCGTGGCCCTGGTATTGCCGAAGAGACGCAGCACGCGCAGGGCCTGGGCGGATATGGCGTTCAGGGATCGCAAAAGCGGGGTTTTGCGGTCAAGGGATTCGCCGGTGTAGGAAAGAAAAACCGTCGGCACATACAGGGTTCTGGCCCCCCGGCTGTTTTCCAGTAAAAAAACCGGGCTGCTGGGGTCCCAGGCCGTGTAGCCCCGCGCCTCGAAGGTGGAGCGCAGACCGCCCGAAGGCAGGGAGGAGGCGTCCGACTCGCCCTTGATCAGCATCTTGCCGGAAAACTCGTTGATCAGGCGCCCGCTCGCCGGGTCAAGGGAAACAAAGGCGTCGTGCTTTTCGGCGGTGACCCCGGTCATGGGGTGAAACCAATGGGCGAAATGGGTGGCCCCCCGCTCGATGGCCCAATCCTTCATGGATCCGGCCACAATGTCGGCATCGCCGTCATCCAGCCCCTGCCCGTTGACGCAAGTTTCCTCTAAACGCCTGAACACCTCTTTGGGCAGGCGCTCACGCATCACCCGTAGGCTGAACACATCGCGGGCAAAAAGTTCCGTCGGGCTGTAACTCTGCTCCACGGTCTCCTCCGGGGAGCTGGATGGGGCTATGGCCACGGCGGCGCGCACGGCATTGCGGGGAGTTGACATGGATCACTCCTTAAAAGTTTGTTTACCATCCGGCCTTCATGGGATAAAACATCGGGCGCGGCGGATCAATATGTTTTTGGACTACGGGGGGAGAATGAAACCGGCTTTACTGATGCTGGATGACGGAACCTGCTTTGAAGGCCTGGCCTGCGGGGCGGAGCGGGAGGCCGCGGGCGAGGTGGTTTTTACCACCGGCATGTGCGGCTACCAGGAGATCCTGACCGACCCCTCCTCCTGCGGGCAGATCCTGGCCTTTACCGCCGCGCACTTGGGCAATTACGGCACAAACGCCGCTGATGACCAATCCCCGGCCGTACGCGCCGAAGGGGCGGTTTTCCACGACCTCTTCGCCTGCGCCGAGCATATCCCCTTTCCGCACTGGCGGGCCGAAGCCTCCTTGAACCATAGACTGCTGGAGGACGGCGTTACCGGCATCCACGGGGTGGACACCCGCGCCCTGACCCTGCATCTGCGCGAACACGGGGCGCGAAAGGGCCTGATCAGCGCCCTGGATTTGGACCGGCCATCCCTCTTGCGCCGGGCCGGGGAACTGCCCCCCGTCCAGGGGCGGGATCTGGCCGCCAAGGCCTGGAACGGCAGCGTTTGCACCTTTGCCCTGGATCCTGCCCCGGCGGCGGATCCGACGGATAAGGAGCCGGGAGGACGGATCAAGGTGGCGGTGCTGGATTTCGGCCTGAAACGCGCCCTCCTCACCCAGCTCCGGGCCTACGGCATGGAAGCCGTGATTTTTCCCGGCAATACCCCGGCCAAAGACCTGCTGGCCCAAAAGCCTGACGGACTGCTCCTCAGCAACGGCCCCGGCGATCCCGAGCCTTGCGGCTACGCCGTCCGCGCCATCCGGGACCTCTTGGGGCGGCTGCCCATCCTCGGCATCTGCCTGGGGCATTTGCTCCTGGGTCTGGCCAAGGGAGGCAGGACCTACAAGCTCCCCTTCGGGCATCGCGGCCAAAACCACCCGGTCAGGGAGATCCTGAGCGGACGGGTACGCATCACCAGCCAGAACCACGGTTTCAGCCTGGACCCGGACAGCCTGCCGGCGGAACTGATCCCCACGCATTGGAATCTGAACGACAACACCCTGGAGGGCATGGCCTTCTCCGGGATACCGGCCCTCTCCGTGCAGTATCACCCGGAAACGGTTCCGGGCGGCCGGGACGCGCATTCTCCTTTCGCCCGCTTCCGGGAGATAATCCTGGACTCCCGCGGGGACGCGGGGAGGAAGCATGCCTAAGCTGGAAAACCTGCGCAGCGTCATGGTGCTTGGTTCCGGTCCGATCATCATCGGCCAGGCCTGTGAATTTGACTATTCCGGCACCCAGGGCTGCAAGGCCCTGAAAGAAGAAGGCTGCCGCATCATCCTGCTCAACTCCAACCCGGCCACGGTGATGACCGATATAGCTTTCAGCGACCGCACCTACATGGAGCCGCTGACCCTGGAAAGCGCGGCGGAGATTATCCGCAAGGAAAAGCCGGACGCCATCCTCCCCACCCTGGGCGGACAGACCGCCCTGAACCTGGCTATGGATCTGCACCGATCCGGCATTCTTAAAAAATACTCCGTGGAGGTTATCGGCGCCAAACCTGAATCCATTGAACTGGCCGAGAGCCGGGAAGCCTTCCGCCGCACCATGGCCGGCATCGGCCTGGACATGCCCCAAAGCGGACTGGCCTCCTCCATGGAAGAGGCCCTGGACTGCCTGGCCTCGCTGAGCTTCCCGCTGATCATCCGTCCCTCCTATACCCTGGGCGGCACCGGCGGGGGCGTGGCCTATAACCTGGAAGAATTCCGGGAAGCCGCGCAACGGGGGCTGGCCGCCTCGCCCGCCGGACAGA
>WRHT01000009.1 GCA_009783115.1 Desulfovibrionaceae bacterium
AAACCCGGATTGCCCGATGCCAAAGACCTGGAGGTCCTGCGCAAGCGCTTCGCGAATACTGATTTGAACAACCCCGGCACCGCGGCCCTGTTCAATTATGCGCTGGAAAAACTTCCCTCCGACGGTTCCACCACGCGCAAGCCCGGACAATCCGAGATCCCGGAAAATATCATTCCCCTGGATCCCATCAGCATTGTGCAGATGGAAGTGCACATGCCTCCCCTGCCCGCGGTGCTTGGAGAACTGCAAGAAGTCACCGCCAAGCGTTTCGTTTCAGCCTCTGACGTGGGCGCCGTGGTAAGCAAAGATCCCAGCCTGACCGCCTGGCTGCTCAAATTGGTCAACAGCCCCTTCTTCGGCTTTTCCAATAAAGTTGATACGGTCACCAGGGCCATCGCCCTTCTGGGTATTGAACAGTTCAAAACCATGGCCATGGGCAGCATGATCCACTCCCTGACCAACCAAATTCCGCCCAAAACCATTAATCTGGACATCTTCTGGCGGCACAGCGTCGGGACGGCCCTGGCCGCCCAAAGCCTTTGGAAACTGCTAAAACGTGATGAGCCGGAACGCCTCTTCGTAGCCGGATTATTGCACGACTGTGGCCTACTGGCCTTGGCCTATGCCGCTCCAAAAACCTTTATCGCCATGAACCAGGCCGTCCGCAACTCCACCAAGCCCCGTTACCAGGCGGAACAAGAACTTCTTGGCTTCAACCATGCCCGCCTTGGCGGCATGCTCATGCACCGCTGGAACATGCCCTTGAACCTGATCATGGCCATACTCCACCACCACCAGGTGGAAGACCCGGTTCGCCACCCCGAAGCGGCGGTGGTGCACCTGGCCGATGTGGTGGCTAGGGCCGCGGCCGACGACAACGAAGACTGCGTTATCCCCACCATTGACCCGACAGTCTGGAACAGCCTGGGACTCAAAGGCACGAGCCTGACCCTGGTGGCCGACTCCATGCTAGAACGTCTCAGCGAGATGTGCGAAATGCTGAGAAGTTGACGACTCGCCACATGTTGACCATCACTGACTGCTCCGTGCTGGAAGCGGCCCCCTTGGGCGATGGGCAAGCTCCTAAATTTTTTCTGTTGCGGTTGAAAGCCCCGGGATGGACCGAGGAGGAATGGCGCCCCGGACAGTTTGTCATGGTCAGGCCCGCCGCCTGGGAAAGCGACCTGCCCTTGCCCCGCCCCTTTTCCATATGCGAGGTGAATAAAGAGGAGTTAGGCCTGTTTTTCCAGGTCATGGGCAAAGGCACGGCCAAATTGAGCATGTTGCGGACCGGCGATATAGTGCGGGTGCTGGGGCCGCTGGGCAGCTTTTTCGCCATGGAGGCGGACCGGCCCACGCTGATGCTGGCCGGGGGCATGGGACTCGCCCCTTTCCTGGGCTATGTCCAAAAGCACCCCAAACCCCAGGACCTGAGCCTGCTCTTCGGACACCGCCCGGCCTTGGATTCTTACCCCTTTGAGCGCCTACGCGGCTTGGGCCGGCTAAAAAGCTACCACGAGCAAAAACCCGAGGACTTACGGATTTTTTTGCAGGCCGTGGACGAGGCCATCCAGGATAACGCCCGCCGGAATGGGCTGGTTCTGGTCTGCGGCCCCACGCCCTTTCTGCGGGCCGTTCGCGATATGGGCAAAAAATACGGGGCCTCCATCCAGATCTCCCTGGAAAACCGCATGGCCTGCGGCATAGGGGCCTGCCAGGCCTGCGTGGTCAAACCCCTTGCGGAAGGAGGGAACGCGGATCGCCCGCTCCCGCCGGTTTTCCGGCAGGGGTTGCCTGTGCCCGTGTGCACGTGCGGGCCGGTATTCTGGGCGGATACCGTGGATTTGGGCTGAACGGATCCATGGAGGAAAGCACATGGACAATGTCCAGGACAAACTGGCAATAGCCCTGCCTTGGGCCGGGGGGCGTCTGGAACTGCGCAACCCCGTGCTGGCCGCTTCCGGAACCTTCGGCTACGGCGTTGAATACATGCCCTACGGCGATTTAGCCCGGCTGGGGGCTTTTGTGACCAAGGGCATCTCCCTGCGGCCCATGCCGGGCAATCCCCTGCCACGGGTGGCGGAAACTCCATGCGGTCTGCTCAATTCCATCGGCTTGCAAAACTGCGGGGTGGAGCGTTTCATCAGCGAATGCCTCACCTGTCTGCCGGACGAAGGCGTAAGGATCATCGCCAATATTTACGCCCATAACCTGGAAGAATTCGCGGAGCTGGCCGGCATTCTGGGCGCTGAACCCAAACTGGCCGCCCTGGAAGTGAACATTTCCTGTCCCAACGTAGAGGCCGGCGGGGTTCTCTTCGGTCAAGACCCCAAAAGCGCGGGGCAGGTGACCGCGGCAGTAAAGAAACGCTCCGGCGCCCTGCCGGTGATCGTCAAGCTTACCCCTAATGTGACCGATATCGCTGAAATTGCCAGGGCCTGCGCCGACAGCGGCGCGGACATGATCTCCTGCGTCAACACCCTGTCGGCCTTGGCCGTGGATGTGCGCAGCCGCAAGCCGCTCCTGGGCAAAGGCATCGGCGGCCTGTCCGGGACCGCCATCAAGCCGGTGGCCCTTCGTTGCGTCTGGCAGGCCGCCAGGGCGGTATCCATCCCGGTCATCGGCATAGGCGGAATCAATACCGCCGAGGATATCCTGGAATTCATCCTTGTGGGAGCCTGGGCCGTGCAGATCGGCACCGCCAATTTTTCCGGGCCGGACCTGATCTTCCGCCTGCCTGATGAACTGGCCGCCCGCATGGATGAACTAGGCATAGCCAGCCTGGAATCCTTCCGCGGCAGCCTGCAAATGAATATCTGAGGCTGCCCCACAAACCCCGCTCGGCGGCATGATCTCCCCGAACTCAATATTCCGTTGAGGCGCGAAGAGGCTACGTCTCTTCGCAAAGCGCTCCACGGGAGCTCATTTCCGCCAGTTGCCGTTCCAGGCCGTGCAGTTTTTCCAACAGATTTTCTGCCCGGCCGCGCAGATGGTGAAATTCTTTGAGCAATTCCGCGGCCTGCCGGGGATCGGCATATATATCCGGCCTGGCCAGGAGCTGTTCCACTTCTTGCTGGCGGGCCAAGGCGCTTTCCAGTTCTTTCTCCCCGGCGGCATAGGCCTGTTGCAGGGGTTTCAATTCTCTGCCGAGCTGCTGGCGGCGGACGGCTTGTTCGCGTTTCAGGCGTTTTTGTTCTTCCCTGGACGGCACGGGGCGTTCTTCCGGGGTTTTCAACCGCTTGCGCGCAGCGCTGTACCCGGCATAGCCCTCTTGGTGTTCAACCAGACCGCCAGGCGTCAATTCCCAGACCTTGGTGGCCACGTTTTGCAGCAGGTAGCGGTCATGAGCAACCAGCAAAAGGCTCCCCTGGAACTCAGACAGGGCTTCCGCCAAGGCTTCACGGCTTTCCAGATCCAAGTGGTTGGTGGGTTCGTCCAGAACCAGGAAATTGCAGCGGGCCAGGAACAGGCAAGAGAGGAGCAGACGGCTTTTTTCTCCTCCGGACAGGGAACCCACCTGGCGCTCAAAGTAATTCCGGCCCAGGAGAAAAAGACCCAGGACGCTCATCAGTTCTTCTTCGCTGGAGCGCGGGTCGGACAGTCGGCGGATTTCTCCCAGCACCGAACCGGATGGACGCAGGGTATCCATCTGGTGCTGGCTGAAATATCCCAGGCGCACAGCCGGACCCAGGATTAGACTGCCGCTTTCCTTATCCAGGCGGGAAACCGCGAGTTTGAGCAGGGTGGATTTGCCGCAGCCATTGGGGCCGACCAGGGCGATCTTTTCCCCGCGGTACAGGTTGAAGCTCAGGCTGTCCCAAAGCCTCCGTCCGTCCGGGAAAACAAAACGTAAATCCGCCGCGGAGAGCACGGTGCGATCGCTGGGGGAGGCTTCCGGCCAGGTGAAATCCAGTTCCCGCCGCTTGGGAGGGGGAGCCAGGCCTTCCAGTTCTTTTTCCAGACGCTTGGCCATCTTTTGCCTGGAGGCCGCCTGACGGGCCTTGGTGGCCTTGGCTTTGAAGCGGCGCACAAAATCCATTTTCCTCTCAATTTCATCGTGCAGACGGTTGGCCTCCCGCTCACGCTGTGACTCAAATTCCTCCTGCAAGGCGATGAAATGGCTGAAGCTGCCCTTGCGGAACATCGGCCTGCCCGCGCCCAGGTAAAGGAGGTGGCTGCCTACCTTATCCATAAAAATACGGTCGTGGGCCACAAAGACCAAGATGCCCCGGTAATTCTGCATGAACTCTTCCAGCCATTCCACGGCATCCAAGTCCAGGTGGTTGGTGGGTTCGTCCAGAAGCAGGATATCCGCGCCGGCGGTCAGCGCCCGGGCAAGTTTGGCCCGTTCGCGCCAGCCGCCGGAGAGATGCCGCAGGGGCAGACTGAATTCAGTTTCCGCAAACCCCAGGCCGGAGAGGGTTTCCCTGGCCCGCTGTTCCGGGTTGTAGCCATATTGGTGTTCCAGTTCGCTCTGGCGGATCCCCAGACGGGCCAAGGCCGGCGCGTCCTGATCCCGGACCGCCCAGGCCCAGGCCTCCCAGAACGCCCCCCAATCCGGCAGCGCTTCCAGCACAAAGGAGAGCAGGGACAAATCCAGCAGGTTACCGGCCAGTTCCTGCTCCACATAACCCAGGCGGCAGGCCTTGGGCAAAACGACCCGACCTGCATCCAGGCTTTCAGCGCCGGCCAGCATTCGCAGCAAGGTTGATTTGCCGCATCCGTTGGGGCCGCATATGCAAAGACGCAGACCAGAGGGTATGTCCAGGGAAAAATCGCTGAAAATATTCAGCCCGCCGAAGGCCTTGCTGATATTCTGAATGGACAGGCGCATGGGTAAAGGAAAAAAGGGGGCAGGAAAAAATCGCGCGCCTACGGGCGTTCGCTGACAAAAAATTCAGCGCGCCGGTTGAGGCTCATGGCTTCCGAGTCGGAGCCCCGGACCTCGGGCTGCCTTTTGCCGAAACTGATCGTGCCGAGACTGGCTGGAGCCACCCCCTGGCTGACAAGGAAGCGCATGGCGGCTTGAGCCCGGCGCTCACCCAGGGCCAAGTTATAGGCATCGCTCCCTCTCTCGTCCCCATGCCCGGCGATGACCACATAAAAACGCGAATTGGACCTGATTCTGACGGCCTTCTGGCGCAGCACCTCTTTGGCCTCATTGGTCAGTTGAGCGCTGTCAAAGTAAAAATAGATTTTCGCGGCATTGACGGACACGGCATCCTGAAAATCCCGGCTTGTCCAGCCGGTCAAATCCGGGGTTCTGAGGCCATAGGCGGCTCCGGAAAAAACCGCCGCGGCCGCGGCTTCTTCAGGCAGGGAACCGGACATGGATCCAGAGGACGACGCCAGGTAGGGCTTGGGGGTGATCTGGGGGGAGGGCGGCTTAAAACCCACCTCCCCTGGATGGGAAGAAGAAGAGCAACCTGCGCCCGCGGTCACGCAAACCAGCATGACCCAAAAAGCAGACAGGCGCAGGCCGCTCTTCATAAGCGCGTAAACCGAAAAGCTATTTTTTGACCGAGGTCTTGAATTCGACGCGCCGGTTCTGGCTCCAGGCAGCCTCGCTATTGCCGGCCACCGCCGGATACATCTGCCCGTAGCTGATCGAGGAAATCTGCGAGGGCTGAACACCCTGCATCACCAAATAATCATAAACGGCCTTGGCCCGGCGTTCGCCCAAGGCCAGGTTGTAATTTTCCGTGCCGCGGTTATCGCAGTAGCCTTCGATTTTGGAACTCAGGCTCGGATAGCGCTTCAGCAGATCCGCCTTGACCTTCAGGGCGGCCTGGGACGAGCTGCTCAGATCGTAACGGTCAAAGGCAAAGTAAATGTTTGTACCTTCAATAACCTTGGCGGCGTCCGACATGGCGGCGGGAAGCGCGCTGGGCGCGACGGAGGCCGCCGGGGGGAGCGGTTCATCCACCGAGATGCCGCAACCCGAAATGGCCAATGCGGCGCCAACGATGAGCAACATGAGTGACAAGCGGGCAAGTTTAAGCATAGATTCCTCCTACTAAGGAACATCTTTTGGAAAACAACAACAGCACAGGCCGAAGAAAACCGTTCAGCCTAGCCAACCCTTATTTACGGCAGTTTAAGGCTATACCGCACTTTGTCAAGAAAAAGCAAGAAAAAGCCATATTTTTTTCCGGCATGGACTGAGAAAATCTGCCGCCCGATTCTGCAAAAATGCCACTCTGGCTGATAGATGCTTATTTTGCGGGAACTTTAAATAAATAATTTTTATTTAATGACAGAAAGTCTAGAATTTTTATTGACTTTTTCCTTTCATCCGGCCTAGGATGTGCGGGAAAAATAACGTAGTGAAATATGCCCTCTCAGGAGAGCCGTCATTATGCCACAAGTAGCCGCCCGCATTTCATCAGACCAGGAAAAATGGCTGAAGGACTATTTCAGAACCAAAAGCGCCGGAGCGGAATTCATTCTGCCCTGGGCAGTAGACACCTTTTTTCGATCCATCAATACCATCCGCGGCAGCTTCACCCCCGGAGAGCTGAAAACCATCGTGGATGCGCACCGGGAGATCAAGCTCACCCCGGATCATACCCGCCTTTCCTATCTTCTGCTGCGCGTTCTGGACGCCTGCGACGTCAACCTGATCCACACCAAGCACGGCGCCAGCAAAACCAGCCTGGAGGCCAAGCTGAAACGCCTGGATGACACCCAGGCCACCGCGGTCATGGTCTGGGCCTCGGCCTTCTGGGTCAGCCGCAACTGTTCGGCCGAAAGCCTGGACGAATACATCAAATCCTATTGAACGCGATCTCCCCGGACTATATCTGCCTCCGCTGCGCCGGCCAAGGCAGAACCTGCTGCTCTCCGGGCATCTTCCAGGAAATGGTCTATTTCCCCGTGTCTGAGACTGAAGCCTCGCGTCTGCCCGAAGGCGCGGAGAAGTTTCTCCGGCGCGAAGCCAATGCCCCAAGCTTCATCCAGACCATGAACCGGCTGTTTCCCCGGCAATCCAAAAGGGCGCTGGAACTCTTCCCTCCTCAGGGAAAACACCTCACCGTGTCCCTGGACGAGGCCGGGGCCTGCGCTTTCCTGGACCAGGGCGGCTGCCGTCTGCCGGTCCAGAACCGTCCTTGGTACTGCCGGCTTTTTCCCTTCTGGGTGATTGACCGGCAAATTCACTGTTTTCAGGATCAGGCCTGTCTGGCCATCAAGGAAAATTCCAGCCTGCCCCCCCTATTCCGCCTCTTCGGAGTGACCCGGAGCGAAATCCTGGAATTCCACGCCCGCTTGAGCCGGGATTGGGGGTTTGCGTGAGCGGCTGCCGGTTGAAGATTTTGCGCTTATGGTATATGGGCAGGGCTGGAGAAAAAAAGAACCATGAAACGCTTTCTGTTGGTGTTTTTCCTGTTGCTGCTCCTCCTGGGCGTCTTGGGAACGGTAGGCGGCGCGGGGCTGATCTTCTGGGTCTCGCGCGATCTGCCGAGCTACACGCAAATTTCGGATTACCGCCCGCCGCAGGCCACCACGGTTTACGCCCGCGACGGCAGCATTCTGGGCTATTTTTATGATGAAAAGCGTTTCCTGGCGCACCTCTCGGAAATGCCCCCCATGCTTCCCAAGGCCTTTCTGGCCGCGGAAGACGCCAGTTTTTACGAACACAACGGCATAAACCCCAAGGCCATTGTCCGGGCCTTTATCCAGAATCTGATAAGCGGATCCATTACCGGAGGCGGCAGCACCATCACCCAGCAGCTGGTCAAACGCCTGCTGCTCTCCTCCGAACGCAGCTACATCCGCAAGCTCAAGGAGGCCATCCTGGCCTACCGGCTGGAACGCTACCTGAGCAAAGACGACATCCTGAACATCTACCTGAATCAAATTTTTTTCGGGCATAGCGCCTACGGGGTGGAGGCCGCGGCCCGCACCTACTTCGGCAAGCATGTGGGCGAGCTGAACCTGGCCGAGTGCGCGGTCCTGGCCGCCCTGCCCCAGGCGCCGTCGAACACCAATCCCTTCACCAACCCCCAGGCCACCAGGGACCGGCAGCGCTATGTGCTGCGCCGCATGGTCGTGGAAGAGTTCATCACCCAGGAAGAACATGACGCGGCCCTGGCCTTCCCCATGATCTACAGGAGCATGCCGGATCCTTCCTGGAAACTGGGAGCCTGGTACCTGGAAGAGGTCCGGCGCACCCTGATCAGCTTTTTCCAGGAACAGAACATCCTGGACCTGGACCTGCGCATGGAACGTTTCGGACGCGACGCCCTGTACAATTCCGGCCTGCATATCCATACCTCCATGGAACCGGCGCATCAAAGAGCGGCGGAACTGGCTCTGCGCCAGGGACTCTTGGACACCAGCAAACGCCACGGCTGGATCGGCCCGCTGGATCACCTCCGTCCAGATGAATTTGAAAACTTCCTGGAAAAAAACATCTTCGTCCCCCAGGACCTGGATAACGCCGGCTGGACAAAGGCTCTGGTCACCAAGGTCGATCCCAAGGGCGCGGAAGTCCGTCTGGGTTCGCTAAAAGGCTTCATTGATGCCCGATGGACGACCTGGTGCCGTAAGCCCAACCCGGATTTGGCCCCGGAAGAACCAGGCCAGGTCCGCGCCCCTAACCAGTTCCTCAATGTGGGCGATGTGGTCTGGGTATCCGCGGTAGGGGCAAACGGCGAACTTAACCCGGTGGGCGCGCCGGTTTCCTCCGGCCCCAACGGAATCCCGGCCTATGATTCACGGAAAGTCACCTTCAATACTCCCATCCAGCTCTGCCTGGAACAATACCCGGCGGTAAACGGGGCCCTGGTTTCGGAAGAAGTGGGCAGCGGCGACATCGTGGCCCTGGTCGGCGGCTATGAATACAGCGTTCACGACCAATATAACCGGGCCACCCAGGCCATCCGCCAGCCGGGCTCGGCCTTCAAGCCCGTGGTTTACTCAGCGGCCCTGGATAACGGCTTCACCGCCGCCAGCATCATTGATGATTCCCCGTTCATCAGCGAGCGCAGCCTGGAGGAAAACTCCACCCTGTGGCGTCCGGCCAATTACAGCGGCGTCTTTTACGGCCCCACCCTGCTGCGCACGGCCCTGGTGCGCTCCCGCAATGTCTGCACCATCAAGGTGGCCCAGCGCCTGGGGACCTCGGTGATTGTCGAACGGGCGCATTCCCTGGGCATTGAGGGCAATATCCAGCAGGATCTATCCATCAGCCTGGGTTCCCACGCCATCACCCCCCTGACCCTGAACGAAGTCTATACCGCCTTCGCCGGCGGCGGAGAGCGCAGCCGGCCGCGCCTCATCCAGCGCATCACCGACATTTGGGGGCAGAACATCGTCAACTTTATGCCGGAAAAAATCTATGCCGTAAGCCCGCATAACGCCTTTCTCATCGCCAGTATCCTCAAGGACATCACCGTGGACGGCACAGCCCGCCGGGCCAGATTCCTGAGCAGGATCTTCAGCGGCAAAACCGGCACCACCAACGAAGAGCGTGACGCTTGGTTCGTGGGCTTCTCGCCCTCCCTGGTCACCACGGTTTACACCGGCTATGACACGCCCAAGCCCATGGGTAAATTTGAAACCGGCTCCCGGGTGGCTGTGCCTATTTTCGCCAGCTACCGGCAAGAAGTGGAAAAGTTCTACCCGGAAGAGGATTTTCCCATCCCGCCTGGCATCAGAATCCTCAATATTGACGCGCAAAACGGTTTTTTGTCCGGGCCTCTGTCGGAAAACACCTATAATCTGCCCTTCATCACCGGCACGGAACCCACCATCGTCTCCGGGGCGCCACGGCAACGCGGCGATGACGATACGCGGGGGGCAGAGGAAATATTTCAGCAATAGGCCGCGGGACGCATTCCGCCGGTAACGCGAGCGGCCAATCCATCTGGAGGTCATCATGTTCAATAAAGTAATCTTGGTCGGCAGACTGGGAGCGGATCCGGAAATACGCTACAGCGCCTCCGGTTCTCCGGTGACCAGAATGCGCGTCGCCACCGACGAATCCTATACGGATCGCGAAAGCGGCGCCCCGGTGAAACGCACGGAATGGCATACCGTGGTGGTTTTCCAACGCCAGGCGGAAAACTGCAAAAATTTCCTGTCCAAAGGGAGCCTCGTCTGCGTGGAAGGCAGTCTGCAAACCCGCAAGTGGCAGGATCAGCAAGGTCAGGAGCGCTATTCCACCGAGGTCAAGGCCATCCGGGTGCGCTTCCTGGACCGCAAGGGAGACTCGGGAGAGCACGGGCATGACGGCCTGGAAGACGAAGGATACGGCGAACAGCGCCATGGCGGACGAAGCGGGCGCGGCCATCACCACGGACCGGCTGAAGACCTGGGATCGCCCTTCCCTTCCGGCGCTTCCGACAGCTTCCCCTCCACCGGCAGCGGCATGGACGATGTGCCTTTTTGAAAAAAGGAGAACTTTATGAGCGGCTATTTTCTTGACGAGGAAGGCAAACTCCTGGTGCGGACGGCCAGGGAATTCGCGGAAAAAGAACTGAAACCACGGGTGGCGGAATGTGACCGCGACGGAGAATTCCCCCTGGACCTCTACCAGCGGGCTGCGGATTTGGGGCTGAGCTACCTGGAAATGCCGGAGCAGTATGGCGGGCCAGGGGTGAATTACCTCACCGTGGCGGCTATCTATGAAGAAATCGGACGCATTGACTCCGGTTTCGGCATAAGCATGGCCGCTTCCACCCTGGGTTATAAGCCCATCTTGCTTGGCGGCAGCCCGGAACAGAACAAGCTCTTCGTGGACGCGATCATGAACGGCAAATTCGCCGCCTTTGGCCTGACCGAGCCCAATGCCGGGTCTGACGCGGGTTCGGTAAGCACCACGGCCGTCCGCAAGGGCGACGAATATATCCTCAACGGCAGCAAATGCTTCATTACCAACGGCGGAGTCGCGGATCTCTACACCGTTTTCGCCACCACCGATCCCTCCAGAGGCATACGCGGCCTTACTTGCTTCATTGTGGAAAAAGACACTCCTGGCTTCAGCAGCGGCAAAGAAGAAAATAAAATGGGCATCCGCCTAAGCAACACCAGCGAATTGATCTTCCGGGACGCGCGCATACCGGCTTCCAATCTGGTGGGACGCGAAGGCGGCGGCTTCAAGCTGGCCATGAAGACTCTGGATTTGGCCCGTTGCGCCATAGGCCCCTTTGCCGTGGGCATCGCCCAGCGAGCCCTGGAAGAAGCCGTGGCCTACGCCAAGAGCCGTGTGCAGTTCGGCAAGCCCATCGCCTCCCTGCAGGCCATCCAGTTCATGCTGGCCGACATGGCCATCCGCACGGAAACCGCCAGGCAGATGGCCGCGCATGCCCTGACCCTGGCCCAACTGGACCAGCCCTACGGACTGGAAGGGGCCATAGCCAAGTGCTACTCCGCCGATATCGCCGTGCAGAACGCCCTGGACGCCATCCAGATCATGGGAGGATACGGCTACAGCCGCGACTTCCCGGTGGAAAAGCTCCTGCGTGACGCCAAAATTTTCCAGATCTTCGAGGGCACCAACCAGATCCAGCGCGCGGTCATTGCCTCGCATGTTACACGGTAGACCTCTTTGAATCAGGAACTGGACAAGGCCGCGGCCTTACCGGCCCATATCGGCATAATCATGGACGGCAACGGCCGCTGGGCCGAGCAACGCGGGCTGTCCCGCGGCGAGGGGCACAGGGCCGGGGCCGAGGCTGTCCGCCGGGTGGTCACCGCCGCCCGCGAATTGGGGATCCGGCATCTTACCCTGTACAGTTTTTCCAGGGAAAACTGGAGCCGCCCGCGGACGGAAATCACCCTGCTCTTCGGTCTGCTCACGGATTTTCTGGGCCGGGAATTATCCACCCTGCAGAAACATGACATCCGCCTCGGCCTCTTCGGCGAGATCGCGGATCTGCCCCTGCCCGCCCGCAAGGCCTTGGAACATGTCCTGGACAAAACCAGGGACAATGGATCCATGCGCCTCAACCTGGCCCTGAATTATTCCGGCCGCGAGGAAATAATCCTGGCCTGCCGGAAATACCTTGAGAACGGCGGAAGGCCGGAAGAACTGACCCCGGAGGCTCTCTCTTCCAACCTATACAGCGCCGGGCAACCGGACCCGGATTTGATCATCAGGACCAGCGGGGAATACCGGGTGAGCAACTTCCTGCTCTTCCAGAGCGCTTACAGCGAATACCATTTCACCGAAACCCTCTGGCCGGACTTTGAAAAAAACCACCTGCTGGAAGCCTTGCGCAGTTACTCCGGGCGCGTCCGGCGTTTCGGCAACATCTAAGAACCATGCTCGGCCCTGCCCACAAAACAAGAATCCTCACCGCCCTGATCCTGGCGGCAATCCTGCTGGGCGGCCTGGCCGCCGGCGGATGGCCCCTGCGCCTCCTGCTGTGCGGGGTATCGCTCCTGGCGCTGTGGGAACTGTACCAAATGTTCTGGCCCGGACGGGACAACGCCGCCGGCAAGGCCGCCGGGCTGATCTGCGGGGGAATTATCACCCTGGGAAGCGGTTGTTCGGGCTGGGGGGGCCTCCTGGCCCTGCTCGGACTGACGGGCCTCCTGGCGGCCCTGCGTTTCACCATCCATTACGGACAAGGAAAAGGCGGAACCCTGAAAGAGGAACTCCCCCTGCTCTTCGGCATCATGTATATCCCCCTGTCCTTGCAGTTCGCCCTGGGTTTGAGCATGGCCGAACAAATCCTGGCGCTGTTGGCCGCGGTAGCTTCGGATATAGGGGCCTATTACGCGGGCAGCCTCCTGGGCAGACATAAAATCTGCCCCACGATCAGTCCCCACAAAAGCTGGGAAGGCTTTGCCGGAGGTTTGCTGTTGAACGCCGCGGCCGTGGCCCTGTACGGGAGCCTTGCGCCACTGCCGCCGGAACTGGCCGGCATTGCGCCCTGGCAATGGTTTTTGGCCGGGGTTCTCTTCAGTCTGCTGGCCCAGTTCGGAGATTTTTTCGAATCCGCGCTCAAGCGGGAGGCCGGGGTGAAGGACTCCAGCCGTCTCCTACCCGGACACGGCGGGATCCTGGACCGCCTGGACAGCATTGTCCTGGTGCTGCCGGCTTACGTCCTGCTGAAATGGCTTTGGCTATAGCCGCCTTCAAAACAAATCTCGCCGATACCTATTTCTTCCAGACATTCAAGCAACGCGGGATATTGCTCCGAAGCGCAAAACAGTCTCAGGACGCAGGCCTCGCGGTCAATCACGGAAATACAGGCCAGGTTATCCCTGGCTTCCAGCAGGTAACGGAAGAGACGGACCCGGGAACGTGGCAGACGCAGGTAAAGCCCGGCGGAGCGGCCGGAGGCGGGAAAAGATTTGTCACTCAACGATGGCGTGGTCGCTGTAAGCTTTGGCGATGCTATCGAAGAGGTCGGAGATGCGCAGGAATGTATCCACAATATCCGGATCAAAGTGGCTGCCCCGGCCCTCGACGATGATGGCGGCGGCCTTTTCGTGCGACATGGATTCTTTATAAACCCGCTTGGAGATCAGGGCGTCATAGACATCGGCGATAGCCATCATGCGGGCCGCCAGAGGGATAGCCTCGCCGGAAACCTGGCTCGGGTAGCCCTTGCCGTCCCATTTTTCATGGTGCATGTAAGCGATGTCGCGGGCGATATCCAGAAAAAGTTCCGGGGTTTCCAACTCTTTTTGCGCGGCCACGATGGTATCGCGCCCGTAGATGGTATGCTTTTTCATCTCCTCAAACTCTTCCGGAGTTAGACGGTCGGGTTTGAGCAGGATCCGGTCCGGCACGCCCACCTTGCCGATGTCGTGCAGGGGAGCCGATTTATAGATCATGGTAATGACGCGCTCGGTCAGGATGTCCTTGAACTTGGGATGATCCTTGAGGTGGTCGGCCAAGGCGTGCAGATAAAGTTGCGTGCGCCTTATGTGCAGCCCGGTTTCGTTATCCCTGGTTTCCGACATGGCGGCCATGGCGGTGATCAGCGAATCCTGCATGCCGGCCAGTTGCCGGGTGCGCACTTCCACCTGGGCCTCCAGCTCCTCGTTATGCCGGGCCAGCTTGCTGCGGGCCTCATGCAAAGCCAGGTGGGTGGACACACGGGCCATGAGAATCGGCGGACTGATGGGTTTGGTGATATAGTCCACCGCGCCCAAGGCGAAACCCTGGGTCTCGTCTTCCTCCTGGGACTTGGCCGTGAGAAAAATCACCGGCACGTTACGGGTGACCTGGTTGCTTTTCAGTTCCTTGCACACGGCATAACCGTCCATGCCGGGCATCATGATGTCCAGGAGCACGAGATCCGGAGGCTCTTTGGTGGCGATTTGCAAGGCCTTGGCGCCGTTGGTGGCCACCTTGTTCTTGTAAAGATCTCCCAGGAGGGAGGTCAGCAGGGTAATATTATCCGCGGTATCGTCAACAATGAGTACTACCGGGCGATTGTCAGTCTGGCTCACGATTTTTCCCAATAATTTCAGGCTTGGCGTTCATGCCCACGCTCGCGCTTCTGCGGCAAGCCAATGTAACATACACAAATTTGCCGCCAGAGGCAATGTTTTATTATTGGTTTGCCCGCCGCCCTATTCCACCAGGCTGCCGATCCTGCCCCAACGAGGGCCGGAGTCCGCGAAGCCGGAACTGCCCGCGTCGCCCGCCTTGTCGCCCCAGGACCAATACACGCGCCAAGCCTTGCCTTGGATGAAATCACGCGGCACAAAACCCCAAAAGCGGGAATCCAGGGAATCGTTACGGTTGTCGCCAAGGGCAAAGTAATGATCCTCGGGCACGGTTATGGGGGCGAAATTATGCGGGTTGCCCCGGACGAAAACCCCCGGATGCACGACCCCAGACCTGAATAAAAGCGATCCGGAAAGGCGGACGTAAGGTTCGTCCAGAGCCTCGCCGTTGCGGTAGATTTTGTTGTCCCTAGCCTCAATGACGTCTCCGGGCAGGCCGATGACGCGCTTGATGTAATCTATCCGGGCATTGTCCGGGTTGGGGTCGGGAAAAGTGAACACGATAATGTCGCCGACAGCCGGATCGCCCAGACGGAAAATTACCCGATCCGTAAAAGGAATCTTGACGTTGTAGCTCAACCGGCTGACCAGGATCTTGTCGCCGATGAGCAGGGTGTTGAGCATGGACCCGGAAGGGATCTGATAGGCCTGCACCACAAAAAAGCGAATCAGCATGGCCAGGCAAAAGGCCAGGACCAGGGCTTCTCCGTATTCACGCCAGACAGGTTTTCTGGTCATTATTCATCTCCCACGCGCAAGGCCGCCAGAAAAGCCTCCTGGGGCAGTTCCACATTACCCATGCGCTTCATGCGCTTCTTGCCTTCTTTTTGTTTTTCCAAAAGTTTGCGCTTGCGGGTAATATCCCCGCCATAACACTTGGCCGTCACGTTTTTGCCCACCGGGGCGTTGCGCTCCCTGGCGATTATCTTGCCGCCCACGGCGGCCTGGATCACCACCTCAAAAAGCTGCTTGGGAATGGTGCGCTTCAGCTTCAGGGCCAAAGCCCGGCCGTGGGCATAGGCCTTTTCCCGGTGAATGATCACGGCCAGGGCGTCCACGGGATCGCCGTTAATCAGGATATCCAGGCGCACCAAATCTCCGGGCCGGTAGTCTATAAGCTCATATTCCATGGAGGCGTACCCCCTGGAACAGGATTTCAGCCGGTCAAAAAAATCAAAAACAATCTCGGCAAAGGGCATTTCATAACTTACAATTACCCGGCTGCCGGCCAAGTAGCGCAGATCCTTCTGCCGGCCGCGCTTTTCCTCGCACAGTTTCAGGATATTGCCCACATATTCATGGGGCACATGCACGTCCAAGCGCATGAACGGCTCGTAAAAGGCGGCGATGCGCCCGGGATCTGGGAGTTTAACCGGGTTATCCACCCAGAGGGTCCGTCCGTCGGTGCTCTCCACCTTGTAAACCACCGAAGGGGCGGTGGCAATGAGTTCCACCTGGAATTCGCGCTCCAGGCGCTCCTGGATGATCTCCATGTGCAGAAGCCCCAGGAAACCGCAACGGAAGCCGAAGCCAAGGGCCTGAGATGTCTCCGCCTCAAAAGAAAACGCCGCATCGTTGAGCTGGAGCTTTTCCAGGGCGGACTTCAATTCCTCGTAGGCGTCGTTGTCCGTGGGGTAAAGCCCGCAGAAGACCATGGGCTTGACCTCTTTGAAGCCCGGAACCGACGATTCCGCTGGCCGGGAGGCCAGGGTGACGGTGTCCCCCACCCGGGCGTCGCCGAGCTGTTTGATATTGGCGCATAAAAAGCCCACTTCCCCGGCGGAAAAAGACTCGATATCCACCACTTCCGGGGAAAAAGCGCCCAGGCGCAACACTTCGTACTCCACCCCGGTGGAAAACAGGCGGATGCGCTCGCCCCTGCGCAGCCTCCCCTCCATCACCCGGAAGAGCACCACCACCCCCTGGTAAGGATCATACCAGGAATCAAAAATCAGGGCCTTGAGCGGGGCCTCGGGATCGCCTCCGGGCGGCGGCAGACGGCGGATCACCTCCTCCAGGGCCTCTTCCACCCCCAGGCCGGTCTTGGCGCTCACCTCCAGGGCTTCAGCGCAGTCCAGGCCGATGGTCTCCTCGATCTCCAGCTTCACCCGGCTCACGTCCGCGCTGGGCAGATCGATCTTGTTAAGCACCGGGATGATCTCGTGGTTGTAGTCCAGGGCCAGGTAAACATTGGCCAGGGTCTGCGCCTCCACTCCCTGGGTGGCGTCCACCACCAGCAAGGCGCCGTCGCAGGCCGCCAGCGATCGGGAGACCTCGTAATTGAAGTCCACATGCCCCGGAGTGTCAATAAGATTGAGGATATATTCCCGGCCGTCCCTGGCCCGGTAAGGAATGCGCACGGTCTGCGCCTTGATGGTGATGCCGCGCTCCCGCTCCAGATCCATGCGATCCAGGTACTGATCACGCTTGCTGCGCGCGGAGACCAGGCCGGTCAAATCCAGGATGCGGTCCGCCAGGGTGGACTTGCCGTGGTCAATGTGCGCGATGATGCAAAAATTGCGGATGCTTGCCTGCATAAGCCTAGTTCAAAAAGCCCCGCGCCGATCCTCTGCCCTGGGAGGACAGGGGCGGCACGGGGCGTTGTTGTTGGGGCGAATGATGGGGCTTGAACCCACAACCCCCAGAGCCACAATCTGGTGCTCTGCCAATTGAGCTACATCCGCCGTAAACGTGAGTTATCTGCCTTTACACGCTTGATTGGGCGAGGTCAAGAGGAGCTGCCGGATCGGCTTCCCGATCAGCTTGCCAAAAAAATCAAAAGCGCATATAAGGCTTCCTTCTTAATGAATCCATCTTCTCCGGCAGGCCCGCCATGCGGGTTCACGGTCGCCCGGGGTGCCGGCGGGAAACCGCCGGGAACGGCCCGGCCGCGGAGAAGAGTAACCCAACCCCAAGGAGTATCTCTCTGCCTTACGTCAGCATGAAGCAGATGCTGGGGACCGGAGCGCA
>WRHT01000010.1 GCA_009783115.1 Desulfovibrionaceae bacterium
CGTGGCTGGGCCAGGCCGCGGGCAGGCCGCTTAAGACGATCACCGGCAGGGTCTGCCCTCCGTGGCGCGCGGCCAAGGCCTGGTTGCGCCACAATCCGGCCCTGAAGCGGAGGGTTTCGATCCTGGTCATGGATGGGGGACGCAATTTCCCGTCCCGCCTGTCCGCCAGGAGTTCCTCCAGGGCCTCGAACGCGGAACCGCCGTCCCGGATTTTTTCCGCCAAAGCGGCGATGAATAGCGCATCTTCCTCGTTTTCCGCCACCGGGCAAAGGATGGCGGATTCGGAGAACTGGCGCAGGGCCGTAAGGCAGGCTGGGCAGGAAGGAGAAAAATAGAGGCTGATTTTTTTGTTTTCTGAGGTTTCCGGCAGCGGGCTTGGGGGGAGTTCGCCAAGGATCGCTCCCAGGTTGAGGACGAAGAGTATGCACCAGCCGGCCTGCAAGACGCCGGTTAACGGGCGGATGAACCTCGCCGTCCCGGCGGAGGCCGGCCAAAGGCTCTTCCAGGCGCAGAAGATGAGCAGGGCGGCGAGCAGACAACCGGCACATGGACCGATGCCTGTCATGGCCAGGAGAAAGAGGGCGTCTCCAGCGAGGAAAAGGGCGGCCAGGATTCCGGCCGCCCGCCGCAGGCGGAGGGCGCAAAGCCCGGCCAGCAGAAAAAAGATTAGGGCAGCGGCCCACCAAGGCGAAATGCCGGCAACGCGAAAAGCGCGTGTGGCCGCGCAGCCGCTGCTCAGGCAGAGAAGCTCCGCGCCCGGGGCAAAGGACATGAACAGGCAGTAGGCCAGTCCCAGGACGGAAAAGACGAGGCCGGGCAGAGGGCGGGAGAGCAGGGCGTTCCAGATTTTTTTCATTGTAGTGGCAGAGGTTCGGTCACGCCCCGCAGCCCGGCCAGGGTGAAGAGCAGGAGCAACGCGGCCTGGGCGCCCCGATACATGTCCTGGGGGTTGAACCATTCATCCAGGGCATGGACATTGCCGCATTCGCCGCCGGTGCGCAATGCCAGGGCCGGTATGCCGCGGCTGATGGGGGCGTTGGCGTTGGTGCTGCCGGGGGCTTCAAGTATGGGCGGGATGCCCAGGGCCTGAAACACGCTTATGGCGGCCAGCACAATCGGGGAATTTTCCGGCTGGTCCCCGGGCGGGCGTTCGCCGGCGGGTTTGATTTCCAGTTGGACTTGCTTCCCGCTGGCCGCCCGGAAGGAGTTTTCTTCCTCCAGTCCCTGCCTGACCAAGGTCAGCATCTCTTTTTCCAGGCGATCCAGGGCCGCGGCATCGCCGGAACGCATATCCAGTTTGCAGGAGGCCCGTCCGGCGATGGAATTGATGGAGGTGCCGCCTTCGGCGAGTCCCACGGTGTAGCTGACCTTGGGTTCAGCGGAGACGCGCACCCCGGCGATCTTGGCGATGGCCCGCCCCATGGCGTGGATGGGACTGGGCAGACCGTAGGCGTGCCAGCTGTGTCCCCCTGGGCCGGTAAAGATAAATTCATAGCGTTTGGATCCGGTCCCCCCCTTGGTGATTCCGCCCAAAGTTCCCGGCTCCAGGGAAAGGCAGGCCTTCAGGTCCAGATGATCGCGCAGCATGGCCTTAAGGCCCCGGAGATCTCCCTCCCCTTCTTCGCCGCTGCTCCCGCCGGCCATGATGCTCAGCCAGGGCTTCAGCCCGGTGTGCCTGACGGCCCGCAGCACGGAAAGCAGCAGGGCCAGTCCGGCGGTATCATCCCCTATGCCTGGACAGTAAAGCCGCCCGTCCCGCTCCGTAACCTCCAGCGGGGTCCAGGCCTCAAATACCGTGTCCAGGTGGGCCTCCAGCAGGATTTTACCGCCATCGCCCGGAATGAAGCCGTAAGCGTTGCCTTCCCGGTCCATTCGGCAATTCCGCAAGCCCAATCCGGACAACTTTTCCAAGTACATGGGGGAGCGGGCCTCGTGTTCCTTGAAGGGCGAACCCGGAACCAGGGCCATTTCTTTAAGCTCCCGGGACACGGTCTTCTGGTCGGAGCGCAGGAATTCCAAGGCTTGGCGCATCCGGGGTTCGGCCAGCAGGGTCTCGATCCGGGCGGGGATCACGGAAGAAAGCGGCATAACAACAAATCTATCCGAGGCCGGGGACAGGCGTCAAGGGTATTGCCGCCGCCTTTTGCCGGCAAAAGTTGCCAGGAGCCTGTTCCCTATTATATAAGCAGGCCCATGCGGCGCATACCTCTGTTTTTTCTCCTGGGGCTCATGATTTTTTGGGGCATCTACTGGGACGCCTTGGCTATGGAGACGCGCTTCAGCAACAATCTGGGCATGGAGTTCATCCTTATTCCAGCCGGGGAGTTCCAGATGGGCGCATTTGGCGGATCCTATAGGGCCGGAGCTGGCCGTGTTCCTGATGCCGGATCCGGACGCCTGGTGAAGATCAGCCGGCCTTTTTACCTTGGACGCCATGAAGTGACCCAGGCCCAGTGGATGGCGGTTATGGGGGAAAACCCCAGCTACACCAAAAACCTCCGGCATCCGGTGGAGTCATTTTCTTGGGAAGAGGCCCAGGAGTTTATCAGCAGACTGAACCATTTGGAAGGCCGGGAGAGATACCGTTTGCCCACGGAAGCGGAATGGGAGTATGCGGCCAGGGCCGGTAGCAAGGGGGCCTATTCCTTTGGAAACGACCCGGCGGACCTGGCCGAATATGCTTGGTATGACGGCAATGCCGGAAAGCGCCACCATCAGGTGGGCCGGAAAAAGCCCAATGCCTGGGGCCTCTATGACATGCAGGGCAATGTCTGGGAATTCACCCAGGATTGGTATTCAGAAAACCATGACCCGGCACCCGCGACTGTTGATCCCAAAGGACCGGAACAAGGACGGGGGCGGGTGGCCAGGGGCGGATGTTATGGCAACAAGGCCAGGGGGTGCAGGCTGACGGCGCGTCTGGAGGTAGCGCCGCAGACGCGCAACTTGGGCATCGGCCTCCGCCTGGCTTGCCAGGCGGAGTGAGCGGGACACTAAAAATTGGTTGACTTGTCTCAGTCCCGGCGCGTATAAGACAACTTCCACGGGCGCCGGTAGCTCAGCTGGATAGAGCAACAGGCTACGAACCTGTAGGTCCGGGGTTCGAATCCCTGTCGGCGCGCCAGGAAATTCAAGGGATTACGAGAAATCGTAAGCCCTTTTTTGTTTGCCATGCCGGCTATCCGGGAAAATTTTACGGAATTGCCTAGTTTAAGGTGTTGACATTCTCCCGGCGTTTTCGTATCGTTCTTTCAACGAAGAAAGAGCGCGCGAAGCGCCGGGAGCAGTGCCGTGAATATTATTCAAATTTTTGAAGAATTTCAAGATGAAGAAAGCTGCATAAGACACCTTGAAAGTGTGCGCTGGCGAGATGGGCCAGTTTGTCCCTATTGTCGATCCCCAAATAACCACTTCACTCAGAAAGAATCCCGCCACTTTTGCTACAACTGCCGGACCTCATTTAGCGTAACGGTCGGCACGATTTTTCATCATACCCATTTGCCGCTACAGAAATGGTTTTTGGCGATTGCCCTCATTTTGAATGCCAAAAAGGGCATTTCCGCCCTGCAACTATCCCGCGATCTAAAGGTGAACAAGAACACGGCCTGGCGCATAGCCATGCAAATTCGTGAGGCAATGAATCAGATTGAGCACCGTGAATTGCTTACGGGCATTGTCGAAATGGATGAATGTTATATAGGTGGAAAGCCTCGCAAGGGTAATAAACGAGATGATGATAAACCCAGTAAGCGGGGGCGCGGTACAAGTAAAGCGCCAGTCATAGGCGCTGTTGAGCGCGCAGAGGGCGGCAAGGTCACTGCTAAGGCCGTCGCCAAAGATAAGCTCAAGGGAAAAAATCTGCGGGCTTTTGTACGTGAAAAGGTAGATACCAAAAATTCTGAATTGATGACTGACGAATATTCAGCCTATTCTGGCATGAGCCGACTTTTGCCCCATGCAGTTATCAAGCACGCCTTTGCCTATGTTGACGGGAATATCCATACCAACACCATTGAGAGCTTTTGGGCGCTCCTCAAGCGCGGCATGTTCGGTCAGTTCCATAGCGTGAGCCGCAAGCACCTGCAAAAGTATGTTGATGAGTTCTGTTACAGATACAATAACCGCTCGAATGACAATGTGTTCGGGCTGACTATTAACAGAGCATTGGGGGTATAAAATGTCAGAAGTAATATTGAAGGCCACGCATGGTTCTCCAGACAAGCCATTACGCATAGGAACTATCGAAATACCTTGCTACGTCTTGGACAACGGAACTCGCGTTATCTCAGGGCGTGGCATGCAAACGGCTTTAGGTCTTGGACAAAGCCATGGTGCAAAATTAAGGCGTTTTGTGGAAAGAAATGAGATTTTGCCGTATATAAACAATGATTTAGCCATGGCGCTTGAAAATCCGATACGCTTTATTCGCCCAGGCAGAGGCGGAAAGCTCGCCGTTGGATTTGAAGCAACAATTCTTGCCGATTTATGCGATGCCGTCTTAGAGGCAAGACAATCCGGCGCTCTCCATCAGTCACAGTTGCTAATCGCTGGGCAATGCGAAGTGCTTACTAGGGCATTTGCCCGCGTCGGCATTATTGCCCTGATTGACGAGGCAACAGGATACCAAGAAGTTAGAGACAGGCTGGCTCTTGCAGCAATCCTTGATAGATACTTACGCAAAGAAGCTGCTAAATGGGCAAAAAGATTTCCTGATGAATTCTATAAGGAAATGTTCAGATTAAGAGAATGGCCTTATGACCCATCAAGCGTAAAACGTCCAGGCGTTGTTGCTAAATACACAAACGATCTTGTGTATCAGCGCATTGCACCAGGACTTTTACAGAGGCTTCAAGACCTTAATCCAAAAGATGATAAAGGGCGCAGGAAACATAAATACTTTCAATTTATGACCGAGGACGTTGGAGACCCGGCATTGACGCAGCATATACATGCACTGGTTGTTTTAATGCGGGCATCTTCAAATTGGGATGGCTTTTACCGCTCAGTGCAGCGTTCCTTACCTAAACAAACTGAAACCAACTGGCTATTGCTAGAAATAGATGATTAGCCAAGCTTTGACAGTATAGCAGGATGCTTCAGCAGGATTTTGCAGAGGAGCCCCACTGGCCCGGAAATTTTACGCTTGCCGCTCTCAAACTGGCTGATAGCGCCATGCGTAAGCTTCAGCATTGCGGCCAATTCCGCTTGGCTGATATTCAGTTTGCGCCGCGTCTCGGCAACGATATTATCGGCAGGCGAAAACTCCAAAGGTGCGCCCATCTTCTTGGTCATGTCATACCCCCCTTGATTTTTTTGTGGAGGTGGGGTAGGCTTTGACTTGTGTGGTCATTGCCTACCCCGGTTGCTGTTTAGCCGTTCCTAGTTGGCGCTAGGTGCGGCTTTTCGCTTTTTCGCCCCTCAATCACGATTGAGACAAAGAAGCGCAACCTGAGCCGAAATGGTAGGCTGTTCAGCACAGCCATGAGCCATTCCATCAGCTCACCTCCTCACAAGAGTTTGGTTTGAGGTGCCCAGCCTTCTCGGCCTTCTAACCCGCCCACCCTCCGGGGCTTCCTCGCTCTTGTTGATTCAAATATACGTTACTAAGTAAAATATGTCAAGAAAAAAATATCGCTTTTAGAAGAAAATATTTACACCTTAAACTAGGAAATTCCGAAATTTTATCAAGCCTCGGCCAGCAAATCAGCGGCGTACTGGTTAAGACTCTTGCCGTGCGTCATGGCTTTGGCGGCTATTCTGGCATGTACCGCCGGGTCAATCCGCAACACAAACTTGCCGGAATAGGGCTTGTTTGGCTCCTTGCCGGTTGCGGCACAGTGCGCCAGATAATCATCAACGGCTCCCTCAAAGGCCGTGCGGATTTCCGCCACACTCTCCCCCTCGTAGGATATAATATCGCGGATACCGGCAATGCGCCCGAACAGGCAGGCGTCTTTTTCGCTATATTCCACCGTGCCTACATATCCCTTATGCGTCATGGCGTTTTTCATAGTTTTACTCCGATGCTTTCAAGAAATTCCCGCGCCAGGGCAACCTGATAAGCCCTCGCGGTTTTTGGCCTGTGCGGTCTGTGAAAGGCCGCTGTCACACCCTTTATGTCAAACTTGACGCGGGAACCGTCCCCTTCCGTCACCATCGCTCCTACAGCGACCAGCAGAGATTCCAGATCCGCCCACGGCAACTCCTTGGGAACTGGAGATCCGAACACCGCTTGCAAAGTTTTTCTGTGTTTGTTGTTCATATATAGTATCTCATATTAGTATCAAGTCAAGGCTAAAATATCATGCAAGCTTTTCAAACGGCATAACCTTGGCCTTCTTTCTGGTCAGGGTTCCGGAAAGGCCCATGGCGGCGGCGCGGACATTATCCGGCGCGAGGTGGCTGTATTGTTGCGTCATGGCGATGGTGGCATGCCCCATGAGCGTGGCCACGGTGTAAAGAGGGACTCCGGCTTTGACCAGCCAGGAGGCGAAGGTATGCCGCAGGGTGTGGAATACCACCTCAGCCCGGCAAAGAGGGAAAGCATGGCCTCGTCATGGGTATCGCGGGAACGCATTTTCAGAGCCGCCAGGAAGGCCTGCGTCTCTTCCTGGGTCAGCAACCGCGCTACTTATTCTGCATCCTCGCGATTTGTTCCACATCCTTATCCCCTCTGCCGGAAAGGTTGACGAGGATAATTTTGTTCCGGTCCATGCCAGGAGCTATCTTCATGGCATGGGCCAGGGCGTGGGAAGATTCAAGGGCCGGCAATATTCCTTCGGCGCGGCTCAGAGCGTGGAAGGCGTCCATTGCCTCCTGGTCCGAAGCGACGACATAGGAGGCGCGTTTGCTGTCATGCAGAAAAGCGTGCTCCGGGCCGACCCCGGGGTAATCCAGGCCGGCGGATACAGAATGCACGGGCTGGATTTCGCCGTTGTCATCCTGAAGCACATAGGAGCGGAACCCGTGCAGAACGCCCGGCACGCCTTTGGTGATCGTGGCGGCGTGTTCGCCTCTGCCCAGTCCTTTGCCGCCGGGTTCCACACCGATCAGGGCGACTTCCCTGTCAGCCACAAAGTGGTGGAACAGCCCGATGGCGTTGGAACCGCCGCCTACGCAGGCGATACACATATCAGGCAGGCGCTGGGTTTGCGCAAGCATTTGCTCGCGGGCTTCCCTGCCGATGATGGACTGGAAATCGCGCACCATCAGCGGGTAGGGGTGAGGCCCAACGGCCGAGCCCAGCATGTAAAAAATATTTTTGGAGTCAGCGGCCCAGCAGGCAAGGGCTTCGTCAACGGCCTCCTTCAGGGTGCGCTGTCCGGAAAGGGCGGGCTGCACAATAGCGCCCATCATACGCATGCGGAAGACGTTGAGTTCTTGGCGTTTCATGTCTTCTTCGCCCATGACCACGGTGCATTCCATGCCGAGCAAGGCTCCTACCGCGGCTGTGGCGACTCCGTGCTGTCCCGCGCCTGTTTCCGCGATAAGCTTCTTTTTGCCCATCCGGCTGGCGAGCAGCCCTTGTCCGAGGGTATTGTTGATCTTATGCGCGCCGAGGTGCCCCAGATCTTCCCGCTTCAGGTAAATCTGCGCTCCGCCAAGCTTGGCGGAAAGGTTGCGGCAATGAAAAAGCGGGGTAGGGCGGCCGGAGTAATTGGCGAGAAGCTCGTGGAATTCGCGCAGGAAATCCGGATCATTCCGGTATTTATCGTGCGCGTCGGCAAGTTCGGTCAAGGCTGGCTTCAACTCGTCCGGCACAAAGACGCCGCCGTATTGGCCGAAAAATCCTTTGGAATCTGAGGGAATGGCGCTGTCTGTTGACATGGGAAGCTCCTGTTCTGTTTTGGGCAGGGCTGCTACGGACAACAAAAAACGCGGTCAGCTTCAGCCTTTGCCGCGTTTGGGTTGTGCATCAAAATCAGTAGAAGACGTGCAATTCCGCGCGGCTCTGTTACCAGACCCGCCACCACTGCCTATATCCGGCAAGGTAAAGGTATGTGCGTATGTCAATTTGCATGTTCTTTTTTTGCAAAAAATCACCGGAGATGTCAATCCCCCGGAAAAATCGGGAGTCTCCCCCTGGGCTGTTTTCCGGGGAGCCACCGTTTTTCAAATTTGGGACCTGCCGGGCGAAAGACTGGTTTGCATGTTTCTGGGTGAAGGTGATATATGTGAACAGGTTGGACTTGGCGGAATCAAGAAATAAAGGAGAATCCCATGCCATCCCTCCGCACCGTCTCAGTAATGGCCGCCTGTGGCGCGGGTCCTGATAAAAAATTCCAGGAATCATGCGAGCATTTTTCCCCTCTCAACCCCCGGGCGGAAGACGCTAGCCGCCGCGAAGCGGAAGCCTTGTTCTGTAAATTCCTGGGCAATCGCGGGGAATGCCTCTTCCGCAAGCGTGAGGAGACGAATGACTGGGCGGATACCCGCAACGTGCCTCAGCGGAGCGGTTCGCCGCAGGCGGGTGATTGGCGCCCCATAGCTACTGCCCCCAGAAACAGCGTCATGATCGTAGCCTGTGGAGAGCACCCGGAATACGGGCACCATGTTGATTTGGGGCACTATACCCCGGAAGGCAAGTGGATGTCGTTGATAGGCCATCATATAGTGGAGCTGACGTACTGGATGCCGTTGCCTCCGTTTCCTGGAAAATAAGCTGGGGAATCCACACCTTAAACCAGGGAATTTCACATGCGCATGATCAGCAATAAGCTATGTGTGGCCGTCGCCGTCTTGCTCCTGGCCGCCTGTCCGACAAAAGCGGAGGGCGGACAGAAGGCCGAAGGCTTGCCCTACAGTTCTTTTAGGGATGTCCCCGGCGTAACGGATCGAGAAATTAGGGCGATTGAAGCGCTCCAGAAGCGGTTCGTTTTTGCTTATGGCATGCAATCGAGCACCGAGGCCTTCCGTAATGCGCAAGGCGAGGTCAGAGGGTATTCCGCCTTGTTTTGCGAGTGGTTGTCCGGGATGTTTGGCATCAGGTTCGCCCCTGCAATTTATGAATGGGACGAGTTGCTGGCCGGACTTGAATCCGGCGGCATTGATTTTACAGGGAGGCTGAAGGCTACTGAAGAGCGCCGGAAGACATATTTTATGACTGATACCATAGCGGAGCGCTCGGTAAAACTAATGAGGATCGCCGGACGTGAGGCCCTTGCGGAAATCGCGGTTTCGCGCCTGCCGCGTTACGCTTTTCTATATGGTTCCGCATCTCTTGACGAGGTGGCGCCGCTCTCCGAGCTTCCCTTTGAAACGGTTTTTGTCAATGATTATAAAGCTGCCTACGACGCGCTTAAAAGCGGGCAAGCCGACGCTTTTTTCGATGACGACAGCGCGGAGGCGGCTTTTGATATTTATGGCGATGTTGTCGCCGAAGATTTTTTCCCTCTGATTTATGTGCCGATTTCCCTGTCGGCCAAAGACCAGGCCTTGGAACCGATTATCTCGGTTGTGCAGAAGGTTCTTCAGGCCGGTAACAGGGATTATTTCGCCGTCCTGTACGCCCAGGGGCGGCAGGAATACATGAAACACAAGCTGCATACGCGGCTGACCGATGAAGAAAAGGCTTACCTGCGCGATCATTCCGTTATTCCATTCGGGGTGCAATTTGATAATTATCCTGTGAGTTTTTACAACGCGAATGAAAAGGAATGGCAGGGCATTTTCTTTGATGTGCTGCGTGAAGTGGAGATGCTCACAGGACTGTCTTTTGAGCGTAAAAATGATCAGATGTTGGAGTTTCCAGTTTTGTTCAATATGCTTGAAAATGGAGAGGTGTTTCTGCTCCCGGATCTGCGCCGCACGAAAGATCGTGAAGGGCGCTTCGTCTGGCCGGAGACGAATATACTGACAGATTCATACGCGCTTATATCCAGGGCGGATAAGCGCAATCTCAGCCTGAACGATATCTGGAACGAAAGAGTGGGTTTCTCCAGGGATACGGCGTATGAAGCCTTGTTCAAGAGATGGTATCCAGGCCATGCGCGCACCGTGGGATACGGGAGCATGGATGACGCCTTCCGCGCTTTGGAGCGCGGCGAAGTCGACCTGGTGATGGCGAGCGAACACTGGTTGATCTCTCTGGCGAATTATCTTGAAATAACCGGTTATAAAGCCAATGTCGTGTTTGATCGAACCTCGGGATCCGTCTTCGGATTTAACAAGGATCAGGCCGTCTTATGCTCTATCGTTGATAAGGCGATGCGGATGATCGACGTGAAAAGGATTTACGGGACCTGGGTCAACAAGACCTATGATTATCAGGCAAGGATGGCGCTGGAACAGCGGCGGTGGCTTGTGGGCGCGTCCGTCCTGCTTTTGTGCGTTCTCGCCCTCCTCTTGGTTTTGTTTTGGAGAAAGCGCTATGAGGGCATACTGCTGGAAGATCTGGCGCGTAAACGCACCGCCGAGCTGGAGGCGGTCACCGAACAGCTTCGCCGGTCGCATGAGTCTTCGCAGATTTTATTGGACTCGATGCCGCTTACCGGCAATCTTTGGGACAAGGATGGCAATATCCTGGAATTCAACAAGGCAGCGCTCAGGCTCTTCAAAATAAAAAATAAGCAATACTATCTTGATAATTTTTTTAAATTGTCCCCCGAATATCAACCTGACGGCGGGCGTTCAGACGAGAAAGGCAAGATGTTTGTCCAAAAAGCTTTTGACGAAGGCAGATGCGTCTTTGAATGGGTGCATCAGACCGCGGACGGGGAGCCGATACCTTGTGAAATCATCCTTGTGCGCGTTAATTTGGGGGACCAGGAACTGGTCGCGGGCTATGCGCGGGATCTGCGCGAACATAAACGAATGATACGGGAAATCGAGCAGCGGACCGAGGAAGCCTTGTCGGCTTCCAGGGCCAAGAGCGACTTTCTGGCTTCCATGAGCCACGAAATGCGCACGCCGATGAACGCGATTTTGGGTATTGCCGAAATCCAGCTGCAAGACGGTTCCCTCAGCCTCCCGATCCGGGAAGCGCTGGACAAGATTTATAATTCCGGCGATTTGCTGCTCAGCATCATCAACGATATTCTGGATCTGTCCAAAATCGAAGCGGGAAAGCTGGAACTGGCCCCCGCCGAATATCAAGTCGCCAGCCTGATCAACGACATCGTCACCCTTAACATGATGCGGATCAGCAGCAGGCCGATCGAGTTTGAACTTTCCGTGGATGAAAACGCGCCGACAGCCCTGTACGGCGACGAGCTTCGCATCAAGCAGATTTTGAGCAACTTGCTCTCCAATGCGTTCAAATACACGAATGAGGGCTCGGTCAAGCTGTCCGTTTACACGGAACCGCCGGTTTCTGGCGAAGCGGGAGGCGCCGGGGCGATGCTTGTGTTTGTCGTAAGCGATACCGGGCAGGGCATGACGGAGGAAGAGATCGGCAAGCTGTTCGATGAATATGCCCGCTTTAACATGGAAGCCAACCGCAGCACCGAGGGAACGGGCCTGGGCATGAGCATCACGCGGAATCTGATACGCATGATGAACGGCGAGATCCTCGTTAAAAGCGAGTTGAACAAAGGCTCGGTCTTTACCGTGCGTTTGCCGCAAGGGTTTGCCGGTTCCGGCGTGTTGGGCAGGGAATTGGCGGAAAGCCTTGAAAAATTTCAGCTAACCGGCACGAGGCAAATAAAAAGAGTGCAGGTATTGTTCGAACCCATGCCCTACGGCAGGGTTCTGGTGGTAGACGATGTGGAATCGAATCTGTATGTCGCCAAGGGACTGCTGGCGCCTTACGGCTTGAACGTTGAAACCGTCGTGAGCGGATTTGGCGCTATTGGCAAAATTAAAAACGGCAATGTGTATGATATTGTTTTTATGGATCACATGATGCCGAAAATGGACGGCATCGAAGCGACAAAAATTATACGCGGGCTGGGATACGCGCATCCCGTCGTCGCATTGACGGCGAATGCCGTGGTAGGACAGTCGGAGATATTTCTGGCGAACGGTTTCGACGGTTTTATATCCAAGCCTATTGATATACGTCAGTTGAATTCAATACTGAAACAGTTTGTGCGCGATAAACAGCCCGCGGAAGTCATTGAGGCCGCGCGCCGGCAGAATGAGGATGGCCGGGTGGAGCATATTGCCGATGGGACGGCGCGCCCCGTGGCGGGTTCGCCTTTGGCGGAGATTTTTGTCCGTGACGCCCTTAAGGCCGCCGCAACCTTGGAGGCGTTGCATGAAAAACGCGGCGCTTATGAAGACATGCGGACGTATGTTATTAGCGTCCACGGCATGAAAAGCGCGCTGGCCAATATCGGCGAGCCGGAACTTTCCGCTGCCGCGCACAGGCTGGAACAGGCGGGGCGGGAGCAAAATATCGCCGTAATAGCTGCCGAAACACCGGCATTTCTGGGCATGTTGCGGACAATAATTGAAAAGCTCACGCCGCAAAAAGAAGAGAGTGAAGATAGCGCCGCTGCGGACGAATATGCTGATCAAGACCGGGAGTATTTGCGTGAACAGATGTTCGCGGTTCAGGAGGCCTGCTCAATATTTGACAAGAAAGCCGCCAAGGCCGTGCTAGGCGAGCTTAGGGAGAAAAGGCTGGCGCGTTCGACCGGGGAATTGCTGGGCAGAATGGCCGATCATCTCTTACACGGCGACTTCGGGGAAGTTTCACGCATCGCGGGAAATATTATTGAGACCTTATGACCGGAGAGAGCCGGACGCGGAGCTTGCGCTTATCTCGTTTTCCGGATCAGGATTGTTTCAAGGGCTGACTGCTCTATTTTATCGCCGGAACGGTAGACGTCCAGCAGGGCGTTGGCGAGAGCCGGTCTATCGCGGCGGTGGGAAAAAAAGGCCCTGTATGGCGATTCTTCATTGCCCGGAGAAAAAAGCAAGGAGCGCCCATAGGGGGTCATATTCACCAGCAGGTGCTGCTTGTCTCCCTGTTTAGTCATGTAAAGCGTGCGGTCGTCCGGCGGACGTTGCATCGTTTCGCAGCGGAAGATTTGTCCGGAATAAGGATCGTCCTGGATAAAAAAGACCGCCAGGTAAGTTTCCGGCTGGTCTCCCATAGGTTCTAATGGCATTATCAGCAGTTGGATGGAGGGATCTTCATAGTCATCCGTATAAACAAAAAGACTGGACTCCAAGTTGGGGCGCAGTAGCTGGGCCTCCTTGTCCGGATGCCGATCCCGCGTTCCCTGCCAGAGGAAAACGCCCAGAAGAATGAGCAGCAGGGCCGCCGCCCATGCCGCCGGCTTGCCGGGAGGGAATTTTCGCCCGCCGGTAGAGGCAGGAGCGGCAGTAGGGGCGGCCTTGGCTGTCTCCACGGGGGCGGGCTCGTCAGGCCGTTGGTCCTTTTTGGAAAAAAAGAGTCCTGGGTAGCGCCGCAGCCCTTCCAGCACCCGCTCGATAGAGGCGCGCGTTTCCATGTCATAGACATCCAGCCAGTGCCGGTTAAGCAGGTAATAGTTCATGCCGGCGCTGGGGGCGACGTTTTCTATGCGCACCGGGATGACCAGGCATTTGTTGCTGGCTGCCAGGGTGAGTTCCCTGGATACTTCCTCGGAATTATTGGAAGAGGAGGAGAAAACCAGCAGCATGGCCGGGATTTCCTGGATGGCCTTGGCGATGGCCTCCGGCCAGGTCATGCCGGCCGTGATATTTCTGGGCGCATACCAGCAGCGGATGCCCGCCTCTTCCAGGTCATGCGCCAGGGCATCGACAAAGAGCCTGTCCTGGGTGGAATAGCTTATAAAGATGTCGTAGCTCATAGCTCTCCTGAATAATCATATAAAATTTCAAACAAGCCGGCGTCGACAATGCCGTGATCGCCGGAAGCATATTGCAGCAACCAATCGCCCGGCCGTCCCCGCAGGGTTTCTCCGCTACGCGTGGTGACCAGGAAAGGCGTATTCAGGCGCAGGGCCAAGGCTTCCACCGGCCGCGCCTGGTATGTTCCATCCTGGCCGTCCGTGGCAGGCGGAACAGGGAAATAAGTGAAACGGAACATTTCCGGGCGCACCGGCCATCTCTCCCCGGCAACGCCGGTGATCAGGGCATCCCCCGGCGTATAGGCCACCCTGCCCTCGAGGGTTTCCAGGACGCCGTCCTGGCGGGCGAATTCCACCCGGACTTGTACGGCTTTTTTGCGCACCCTGCGGCTTTCCGCTTCCTGGCGCAAGTCGGTTGCCTTGCTGTCGAAGGACTTTTCCGGCGCGTTGAACCTGTGATATAGGCGTGGAAACAGCGCCGCGGTTATGACATAGAGATCCCGGGAGTCGTCCAGGGGAGCGGCCAGCCAGTCGCCTGGCTCCCCCTTGACGTAGTTGTGTTCATCCCAGCGGGTGAAGATTTTGACTCCACGCGTGAGAAGCCGGGCGCGCGTCAGCGCGCCGCCAAGGCTTTGGCATGGCCGGGCCAGGTTTTCCAGGGAAATCCTTTCCCCGCGATCCTTGTCCAAAACAACCGGGGGATAAGCGAAACGCAAGTCCGGGGGGCCGTCCAGCGGAATATAGGTCTTGGCGAATTTTTCCCTGCCGCAGGGATAGACTTCGCCTTCGAGGCCGATGATCAGGCAGAAGTCGGCCCCGGCGGCAATGTTGATGTCGCCTTCCAGCATGCGCACATGCAGGAGCGGCTGTTGCGGAAAGGCCTGTCCGCAGTCCACGTAAGCAAGGCGCGATGGTTTTTTTTCATAGGTTTCCGCCTGTCCGGACCACGATTCGGCCGTCGAGCCGGCCATGCAATCAATGATATCGTAAGCGTTCACATATTCTTTCATCCGGCTGTGAAAATATTCCGCCACGGTCAGTCCCGGCCTCAGGCCGGCAAAATTATGGGAACTGATCCAGCCGCCGGCCTTTTCCGCGTGTCCGCCGCCGGATCCCAGTCCGCCGGCCGCCAGCCAGGAGGCAATATCCGAGGCCTTGCTTTCGCGTGTGACGGAACGCACGGAGTAACGCACTCCGCCGGGCAGTTCCGCATAGACCAGGGTAATGTCAACGGCGTCCGTCTGGATGGCCAGGTCGCTGATGAATCCCAGCATGTTGGGATCGCAGGGTTTGGCCCGGATCAGGGCAAAATGCCCCTGCTCGTCAAAGGTGAAAGTCTTGATGGCCTCCGCGGCGATGGCCAGGTCTTCCAAGGAGAGATTGGAATTTTTCAGGATTTTCAACGCGCGTTCGTTGAGTCCCGCGCTGTCGCGCAGGTCGCGGTCCAGGGGATGGCGCACCTCGGCCAGCCCCCCGGTATCCATGAACAGTCCGTAAAAGAGGGCGGTGAGCAGGCCTGTTTCGGGAGTGAAACGCTGCTCCCGCAGGAGGCTCCATACCAGGGTGGAACAACTGCCCAGGTAGGGCCGGATGTCATGTATCCGAGGCGGTGGACACTCCTGGACATGGTGATCAATGACGGCGATTTCCCGGCCCCGCATGGGCAGGACATTGCCTGCTCCGTGCTGGCCGTCGACGATTACCAGGAGCCCAGGCCAGCTTTTTTCCTGTGGATGATGCTCCAGGGGTATGCCGAAGAGAGCCAGCATCCTGAGCAGGTTGGGCTTGCTCACGGGGAGCCTTCCGCCATAAAAGAGAGTGGCTTCCTTGCCGTGAGCCAGGCAATAGGAATACAGCCCGAAACCGGCGGCAATGGTGTCGGCGTCCGGACTATCGTGGCACTGGATGGCGATGTGGTCGTAGTCAAGCAGGAGAGCAAGATCCATCAGGAAGCATACCTTTGGCCGGTCAGGCCTTCTGCGGGATTTTTAACTCAGATTTTGCCTATGCCCAAAAGGCTGTTTACGCCTTATGGCATGACCGAGATCTTGTTCACCACCTTGGCTACTCCCTTGGTTCCCCGCGCGATTTTTACGGCAGCGGCGGCTTGCGATTCTTTTTGCACTTGCCCGCGCAGGGTGACTACGCCCTGTACCGTTTCCACCTTGATGTCCAGGGAATCCAATTCTTTTTCCGCCAGATACCTGGCTTTTAGTTCCGTCGTGATCGCGGAATCTGTCGCGAAGTTTTCGGCCTGCGCGATTTTGTCGGAAATGACTCCGGCATGTGCCGGCTGTGCGGGCATGAGCAAAAAACTTGCAACCAGGATTCCAGCGAAAATCAGGCCTTTCATAGATTTTTCTCCTTATTTTCAGCTTCCGGCGACGCTTTTGTGGTTGGCGGTTGGCGCCGGCCATGTGGCAGATTACCAGGCTCTGCCTTCATGTTCAAGTTCCCGGCGAAAGTAAAGGGGCGTTATGGCCTTGAATTTTACGGCCAATCCTCACCTCCAGAGTGACCTTCCCCCATCAGGCAGTCCAGCGCCTCTTCCAGGGTGATGCTTCCAAAGTATTCATGCAGGGGCAGGGGCAGCAGGGCTTCGCGCAGTTCCCGGCGGTCATAGCGCAGCCCCAGGAGGCGTTCAGCCGCCTCCTCCGCCGGCCGCAGGGCCAGGAAGTCGCCGAAGAAGCGGCAGGCGGCCAGACGCCCTTCCCGCACTTCCAGCAGCGCCTCCAGCGAGCCGCCGGGGTATCTTCGCCGGTTTCTGAAGTTGCAGGGCGGGGATCTGCCGAAGTTCCACTCCCAGGAGGCATACTTTTCCTCGCTCAAGGCCCGGATGGCCTCCCGGTCTTGCCGGCTGAGGCGCAGTTC
>WRHT01000011.1 GCA_009783115.1 Desulfovibrionaceae bacterium
CTGGTGCCGTCCCACCACAATGGTGTTGTGGTTACGCCAGAGGAGCAGGCAGTCCTCTTCCGGGCCGCGCCTGAAGATATATTCCTCGGTGGCCAGGTTCAGCCCGGGATCATGGCCTGGAAGGCGCAGGATGTTCATTTGTTGAGGATGTGGATGGCCCGCCGGTCGACGGCCAGGGCCGCTTCCCTGAAGGCTTCGGCCAGGGTGGGGTGGGCGTGGACGGTTCTTATGACATCCTGGACTGTGGCCTTCATTTCTATGGCCAGGGCCGCTTCGGCGATGAGGTCCGTGGCCCTGGGGCCGACGATATGCGCCCCCAGGATTTCCTTGCGCTCCCGCCCGGCGATGATTTTGATGAACCCCTTGCCGCGGTTCATGATCAGGGCCTTGCCGTTGGCCAGGAGGGGGAATTTGCCGGTTACGTAGTCCAGCCCCCGTATTTTGGCCTCCTCCTCGGTCAGGCCGGCCCCGGCGCATTCGGGGCTGGTGTATAAGCAGGAAGGGATGGAGGCCGGGTTGAAATGCACGCTCTCCCCCATGGCGTTTTCCGCGGCGATTTCCCCCTGGACCGAGGCCGCGTGGGCCAGCATGCTCAGGCCGTTGCAGTCGCCGATGGCATAGACTCCCGGCAGGCTGGTCTCCAGGCGGCTGTTGACGAGGATGCCCCCGCGCTCTTGCCGGATCCCCGCCTCTTCCAGGTTCAGGGACGCGGTGTTGGGCTTGCGGCCAACACAGATGAGCGCCTTGTCCACGGAAAATTCCCAGGCTCCCTGGGCGCTTTCCACCCGCGCCACGGCCTTGCCCTCCTGTTTCCGGATGCCGGTCACCCTGGACGCGGTAAAAATCCGCACCCCTTTTTTGCCCAGGTCGGCGCGCACGCTTTTGGCGATATCCCCATCCAGCATGGGCAGTATATCTTCGAGCATTTCCACCACGATCACCTGGCTGCCCAGGGCGTTATACAGGGTGGCCATTTCCATGCCGATGATCCCGCCGCCCAGGATCAGCAGGGATTCAGGCACGGCGCCGAGGTTGAGGGCTCCGGCGCTGTCCAGGCAGGGCGGCAGATCCGCCCCCGGAACGGGGGGCAGGACCGGCAGGGAGCCGGTAGCCAGGATGATCCTGTCAAAATCCAGTTCCCGCTCCCCTTCCGCGTCCCGCAGGCGGATGCGCCTGCCTCCGGCCAGGGAGGCGGATGCGGAAATGATCCGCACCTTGTTGGCGGACAGGAGGCCGGCCACCCCGCGGACCAGGCGTTTCACCACCCCGGCCTTGTATTCCTGGGCCTTGGCGAAATCCATCCGCGCCTCGGCCATGACCCCGCAATGCGCTCCTTCCCTGGCCTCGGTATAGAGCGAGGCCGAACGCAGCAGGGCCTTGGTGGGGATACAGCCTGAATTCAGGCAGACCCCGCCCAGTTTATCCTGTTCCACCAAGGTGGCCTCCGCCCCGAGCTGCGCCGCGCGAATGGCCGCCACGTAACCGCCGGGTCCGCCGCCGATAATCGCTATTTTCATGGGTTATTCCTGGCCGAGGCCATGTCTTTGCGGGCCAGCCCGATCAGTTCCGCGCCGATCCTGCCGGTCCAGGCATCGACCACCGGCTTGGTGGCCCTGACAAACAGGCCGGTTTCCTCGTAAGTAAGTTCGGTAACGGTCACCCCTTCTCCGGCCAGGGTGGCCTTCCAGTCCGCGGAATAAGGCCCTGTGCCCAAAGCTTTGAGCAGGGCGGCGTTTCGGCCGCCGTCGTTTTCATCCAGGCCGGCCCGTCCCAGGGCGATCTGGAAGGCGGCGGCCTCTCCGGCGGCCTTGGCGATCAGCTCCTGATCCGCTGGACTGAAAGATTCCCAGATTTCACGGTTGGCGGCGAATATGGTGGGATCGGCCACATAGTGCCAGTTGGTCAGGTGCTTGTGGTAATCGGTCACCTTGAGAGGGAAGAAGGTCAGGATGGGGTTTTCTTCCCCGTCAATCATCCCTTCCCGGATCGCCGTCATGGTTTCGGACCAGGGCACGGCAATGGGGTTGGCCCCCAGGGCTTTGAAGGTGTCAATGAACAGGGGGATGCCGACCACGCGGATTTTCATGCCCTCGAGGTCGGCCGGGGTGCGGATGTCCTTTCTGGCATTGGTCAGTTCCCGAAAGCCGTTTTCGCCGAAGCAGATGAACTTGACGCCCCTGCTCTCCAGGATTTCGGCGATTTTCTTGCCGGCCTTGCCGTTGGTTATGGCGTCCAGGGCCTTGTAGCGGTCAGGTTCGCCGGAAATGAAGAAAGGCAGGGCAAAGAGGTTCAGTTCGACGATTTGCGGCGAATAGTTGATGGTGGACTGGACGGCGAAATCAGCGGTTCCGTTGCGCAGCAGCCTGAAGGAGTTGGTCTGCTTGCCGGCGGCCAGTTGGGAATCCGGATAAACCTGGATATTGATCCGGCCGGCGCTCCGCTTTTTAACCAAGTCCGCGAAGTACACGGCCCCTTCTCCCCAGGCGGTGTTCAGGCCGGGCACGATGTCCAGCTTGTACTCTGTTTTATAGGCGGCCAGGGCCGGGCCGCCGGGCAACGCCGCCAGGAAAATGCTTATCAGGGCCAGAACCGGCCTTCCCATGCTTTTCTCCGTGTAATTTATAATATATCCGAGCCCAATCCGGATTTCAAGGCAACGGCAAGGAAAATATCTTGCGATCCGTGGAGCTTTGGAGTTAAACTATGAATGGAGGTCGTTATGGCCCTCATTTTAAGCAGCGCGGTCTCCGCCCTGGACTCCTTCGGGGTGGGGATGCGGGTCGTCACCCACAATGTGGCGAATATCAGCACGGAAGGCTTTCGTTCGTCCAGGGCGCGCTATGGGGATAACCCGGATTACGGGGGTGTGCGGGTGGAGGAAATCCGCCGGATTCCCATAGTCGGCAGACAGGATACGGAGATGGCGCGGATGCGGATCTCCGCGCGGGACGCGGTTGAGGCCGCGGCCGAGGCCGCGGCGCAAAACCGCCTGGAGGAATACCGGGCGATCGAAGCCAAGGCGGCCGACGACATGCAGATCGAACGGGAACTGACCGAGGCCATCATTACGGAACGGGCCTATGAAGCCAACCTGGCCATGGTGCGCGTCTATGACGACATGCTGGGCACGCTGATCGATATCGCGGTCTGAGCTTTCCCTGCGCGCTAGGAAAATTTTCTGAACATCCTGGGCTCGTTGCCGGAGCCTCCCAGCCCCGTGCGGCAATAGCCCAGAATTCCCCGCTGGTTTTTCTTGTCCTGGTTCAAAGCCGACCTGGTTTCGCCGATCAGGTGTTCGGCCCTCTGCTGCAGGCGGTGCTGCAAAGACTGCATGGCAGTCAGCTTGCAGGTCATGACAATCTGGTCGCAGCCGTCTTTTTCCAGCCAGGCGCGCTGGAGCAGTTCCGAGCGCGCCTTGGCGCTGTCTTCCAGCCCGTCCAGATCATCTTGATTCAGCAGAAGGAGCTCTTCTTCCGCAATGCGGATGGCTTCATCCAGAAATCGGAGGCTGGGGTGCATAATCAGGCCGCCTTGTATTCAGCGATGTCGCGGGCGAGGTTCCCCAGCACGCTGTTCCAGTTTTCGCAGATCGGCAGAAATTCGTATTCGGCGAGATCCGCGAGCATGAACCAGTCTTCCTGCCGGGTCATTTCGGCCATTTCATCCAGGATTTCACTCATTTTTTCCGTCAGCGGGGAAAGCTCGTTGTCGCGGTTGATGGAAAATTCGCTGCGCAACAGGGCCACCACCCCGAGGAAATGCCGGGTCACATCAATGACGTCCGCCATCACTTCCAGGGAAGTGCCGATTTCGGCCTTGCGCAGAAGCTCGGCGGCCCGGGTGGCGCCGCTGGTCATCAGGGTGATGACCTTGTAAAGCTCGGTGGTGATGTCCGCGGCCATTTCCTCCACGGATACGGTACGGATTTCCACCTTGCGGATGTCGGAGTTTTCAATGTCTTCAGACTGGTGGGGATAGAGTTCGCTGAAAGCTTCGTCGTTGACCAGCACATCGGTGACGATGCGGTTTTCCAGTTGATTTTCGGAAAAGGTCTGCACCAGAAGTTCTTCCAGGTTGGCGAAATTGCTTACCTGCAAAGCGCTTGTCCGGCCGTCGATAATGATCATAACAGTCTCCTTTGCTCCCCGGTCTGGGGATATTTTTCCTGGTGCAGACTGCTATGCAAGTTGCGGGCCAAATCTTTTTATTTTATGTAACCTTCTGTAATAACGATGAAATAAGGCTATGATACTGGGCCACGCAGTCGAGGGCCTGTTCCAGGTCCTCGCCATGTTCCTGGATTTCCCCCTGCCAGAGCAGACTCAGGGAGGTCAGGCCGGGAGAAGCTTCAAAGGCCGCGGAGCACTTGCGCATGGCCTGGAGAAAGCCTTCTTGCAGTCTGGGCAGGGGTTTGCGGCGCAGCATCTGCCCCAGTTCCGCCAAAAGGGCGAATTGGGCCAGCAGGGCGGCCAGCTCGGCGGCCAGCTTGTCCCTTTCAGGCTGGGGCAACAGGCTTTTGCCGGTATCGGACAGTTGGAAATCCTTGCCGGTATCGCGGTCAAGAAATTGACGGAGGAAGCGGCGCTGTTCCCTGAACCAGATGGTTCTGGGTTCGGTTTCATGTCCGGAGAGTGATTGCAGATCCATAAAACCGAAGCCGTCCACGCGGGTGGCCCAGACACGGGGGCGTTCCTGCCGCTGGTCAAAGTCCTCTCCGGCTTCTTCCGGCCATATGGCGGACTCTTGCATTTGGGGCCAGCGGCCTTCGCTCAGAAAGCCGGAGCATAGACGCAGAACCGTGGATGGCGGAATGGCCCGGCGGCAGCGCGAGTGGTGCGGGCAATCCGCGTCGAAGGCGCAGGGGTGGCAGGACAGGCCGGGTTCCAGGCAGCAGCTTTCCGCCCGGCAGGGGCCGGTATCCCAAGCTTGGGCCGTGGCCAGGAAGAGGCCGAGCACCGGGCGGTCCAGTCCGGCGGCCAGGTGCATGGTGCCGGTGTCGTTGCTGACCAGAAGGCTGGTTTCTTGCAGCGCCATGCCCAGTTCTTCCAGGCTGGTTTCGCCGGTGAGATCCAGGCTGGGGGCGCCGGCGAGCGCGGCATAGCGTACGGCCAGGGGCTTTTCTTCCGCGCTCCCAAGAAGCAGGGGGATCATCCGGCGCTGTTCCCATAGTCCTTGCCCAAGGGCGGCAAAGTATTCCACCGGCCAGCGGCGTCGTTCTTCGCTGGCTCCCAGTTGAAAGGCCACCAGTCCGGCGCCCTGGGCGCGAACATGTGTCAGGCGCTCTCTCAGGGCCGGCCCGAGATGGGCCTTTTCCGGCAGCCGCAGCCGGGTGTCTCCGGCCTCTCCTTGCGTCCGTCCGGCCACGGCCCGGAACATGTCCGCCACATTAAAGGGGCAGACCGAACGCCGGCGGCTGGACCCCTGAAAAAAGGCGGCCCAGGGCGAGGCGGTGCCGAAACCGAATTCGTTCATTCCGAAGCCGGTGAGCGGGGCTTCTTCCGCCAGGAAGCGTCCCAGCAGGCGTCCGGAAACCGAGGGAGTGAGGTTGCAGACCAGATCCGGCTTGAAATCCCGCCGCAGTTCTTCCCGCCATTGCCATAAATCCGCGCCGGCTTCCAGCCAGTTCTCTTCCAGGCGTCCCAGGAAGGCGTCTTTGGGCAAAGGGCGGATCAGGGCGAGTTTGCGCAGGAATTTCGCTCCCGAGGCAAAGTTGTGCAGACAAACCAGCCCCACCGGGTTCTGTTTTTCCCCGGCGGGCAGGTTGAGGGAGGCCAGGGCGTTGATCGCCGCCTGGCTTTGCAGCAGGTCGCCGAAACGGGTCAGGTTGACGAGCAGTATATTCAAGGCAGGCGTATTTCCTGGCCCGGCAGGATGGGTTTTCCAGGAGTCAGCCCGTTGAGCCGGACGAGTTCTTCCACGCTGGTCTTGTTCTGCATGGCTATGCCGTACAAGGTATCGCCCTTGCGGACGACCAGTCGGGCTTCTCCGGCATCGCGCTGGGCTGGGGCGCTCTTGGACGGAATGCCCAGTTTCTGCCCTGCGCTCAGGAAGTTTTCATCGGCGCGCATGTTGTTGGTCTTGCGCAGACTGTCAACGCTGACTCCGTAAGAGCGGGCGATGCTGTACAGGCTTTCTCCGCGGCGGACGGTATGGATGGTGGATCCGGCGGCGACCGCTCTGGGTTTGGAATTATTTCCGGCCGGGCTGCTCCCGGCGGGCGGTTTGGATTCAGCGGCAGCCAGGGAGGAGTTGCCGGATCCGCCGGGCACGATGATGACCGCGCCTTCGCGCAGATTGGCGTTGGGCATCTTGTTGGCCTGCATCAGGAGACTGGCGGAGATCCCGTGGCGTCTGGACAAGGCGTAAAGGCTGTCGCCGCGGCGCACCTGGTATCTCCGCCAGCCGGCGAACTTGGAACTATCCGTCTTGGCCAGCCAGGCCACGGCGGTTTGCCGGTGGGTGTCGGGCACATAGGCGGCGCTGCTTTCATGGGGCGGGCTGATGTGGCTGCGGTAGGCCGGGTTCAGGTTGCGAAAGTCTTCCAGGCGCAGTCCGATGCCGGAGGCCAGGGCATTGAGGTCGGTGCCGGGGGCGACCTTAATCGTCGCCACCGCTTCCGGCTGGCGTTCAGGCGGCGGGGTGAATCCCAGGATTTCCAGGTTGCGCATGATCTTGATCATGGCCAGTAATCTCGGCACATACTGCTGGGTTTCCGCCTTGAGGCGCTGCTTGGGCGATAACCTGGCGTTCAGGCGGCAGAGCTGGAAAAAGTCCTCGGCTCCGGTGCCGCGCATGGCCTGTTCGATTTTGTTTTCTCCGGCATTATAGGCGGCGATGGCCAGAAACCAGTCTCCGAACCTGGATTTGAGCATTTTGAGGTAAGAGACGGCGGCCAGGGTGGCTTTGAAGGTATCGCGGCGTTCGTCAATCCAGTGGTTTTGGGTCAGGCCGTACTGCCGCCCGGTGGCCGGCATGAACTGCCACATGCCCATGGCCCCGGCCCGGGATACCGCCCTGGGGTTGAAACCGCTCTCTACCGCTGCCAGGTGGATGATTTCCTCGGGGAGCCCGTTGTCCATGAAGACCTTGCGCAGATAGGCCAGATAAGCCCCGGCCCGGGTGAGGTAAAGCTCTATGGTGGGTCTGTGGTTATGCAGGTAGTACTTGAAATGCCTTTCCACGATCTTGAGCTCTTCGGCGGAAAGGGAGGCGTCCAGGAGGCCGGTGGAACGAAAGGCGATGCGCTCGGAAAAGCTCAGGGGAATGCCGTCGTCCTGGGGCAGGTACGGAGCTTCCACCAATTCGTCCAGGTCGTTTTCCGCAAAAAGGTCATACCCGTCGGACTGGGCGCAGGCGCCCAGAAAAAACACGCAGAGCAGGCCGGCTAACAAAAAGCCGCGCGCCGAACCGGACAATGGGGAGGGGGTTGCTGCATACTTCATGGTTTTACGAACTTCTTTCAGTAAGTTAAGACGCGCCCTTCCCTGGGGCTTGCCTGCGCCGTCATGCTATGGTTATCGGACAAAAACACGCCGCCATTAGAGTGGCGAAGCTCCGGCGCGCAAATTGTCCTGGCGCAATGGACAGGCCTTGAATATTCTTGGTTCGGTTTCACAGGCGGTGGAACGGGAACAGCGAAAAGCCCGAAAACGCGCTTTTCATTTCAGCCGGCTCCATGTAATCTTCGGCAATCTAGCCCAAGGATATCCCGGAGGCAATGATTTTTTTACCGGGCGAAAACCAGGAAGGAATGATGACGCGGGCGGAGGATCCAGGCGGGCATTGGTTGCCCGGTGTACGGGCGGTGTTGGAATTGCTGCGCCTTTCCCCGGAACGGGCGGATATGGTATATATCCAGCGAGGGAGGCGGGATGCCCGTAGCGCGGAGATCCTGAATCTCTGCCGCGCCTGCGGGGTGCGCTTCCGCCTCTCGTCTCCGGAGGAGCTCGGGCGGCTTTATGCGGGCCGTTGCCAGGGGGTCTTGGCCAGGGTGTTCGATGCCGGGTTCAGCGGCCTGGAAGAAGCCCTGCCGGCCGCCAGGAACGCGCCCCTCCCCCTGATCCTGGCCCTGGACCAAGTGCTGGACCCGGGCAACGCCGGAACCCTGGCCCGCACCCTTTGCGCCCTGGGCGGCGGTGGACTGCTCATTCCCAAACACCAGGCGGCCTACCTGGGGGCCGGGGCGGCGCGCAGCGCGGCCGGGGCCCTGGAAAAGCTGCCGGTGGTCAAGGCCGCCAACCTTGGCCGGGCCTTGGATCTCCTGCGGGATGAGGGTTTCAGCATATACGGAGCCGTGTCTTCGATGCCCGATACGCGCAGCGTCTATGATCTGCGCCCGGTTTTTCCGGCGGTCCTGGCGCTGGGGGGAGAGGAAAAAGGCCTGAGGCCCGGCATCCTCCGGCGCTGCGCCGAACTGGTGCATATCCCCATGCCCGGCGGCTTTGACTCGCTCAACGTGGCCCAGGCCGGGGCCATTTTGCTGGCCTTCTTCAGCGCGGCCCGCCGGGATGGTGGAGCGTGAAATTTTTCCACCCCCCCCCTTTACCCGCGCCGGCTTTGCCCGGAGTGCGTAACTTGGGGGCTTGGCGGATTAGAACCGTTGCGGATCAGCCGGAAGGGATTATGATTTCCAGGACTTCCCGTTGCGGGGGGATGGTGGCCTGGTGGGCGCGCAGTTTCCAAGCCTTGTTGCGCAGGCCGGTAACCAGGTCGCCGTCTTTAAGCTCGCCGGGTTTTTCGCACAGGTGCTCCGCGAGGTTGCAGAACCAGCTGGTCAGTTCGGCATAGTCCTGGCTGTCAACCGGAATCAGGCATTGCAGATCCGGCAGCCCCAGGAGGTGCAGCCCCAGGGTGTCCATGAGCAGGTTCCCCGCGCCCGGCGTTTGCGGCGTGAACAGGCGGGTATTCATCAACCCGTACGGGCGGAAACAGGTTGGGGTGTCCGGCTTGTTTTCCAGGTAAGCCGCGGGTTCCAGCAGACATTGGCTTTGCGGGAAATGCAGGGCGTCCGGCGCCAGGGCGGCGGCCAGGGCATACAGCCCTTTGTGCAGCAAGTTCAAACGGGAATTGATGCCCAGGTGCAGGGTGTTGACCTCGGCCAGGCTTACCCGGAAAGAGGCTGAAGCGATGGCCGTGCCCGCGTCGTTCCATTGCCAGGTCTGTTCCAGGCTCATGGCTGCGGCCACATCGTCGTCCGCGCTTTTCGGCAGCCCGAAAAGCAACAGCAGGCCGGCCGGACCGTGTTCCGTGGCTTCAAGGAGCTCCGGCATCAGCAAGAGGCCGGAACTGTAATGATCTTTTTTCTCCGGCAGCACGCGATGCTGGAACAAACCCAGCCCTTCCGCCCCCTGCCCCAGGCGGCGCAGGATTTTGTCCAGAAGCGGCGCATCCAGAATCATGGGGTTTTTGAAACAAAGTTCCAGCCGGTATGTTTGAGGAGAATTAGCCATACCTGTTTCTAATTTGAGGCCGGATAAAAGGCAAGGGAATTTCAAATCCGGCGTATGTCCAGGCCGGAGTCGGCCTTTTCCGGCGCTTACGCATGGACATCTGTAAATTTAATGATTATGTTCTCGCAGGTGTAAGCCATGACTGAGAAAAAAATACCGACCACCCAGCTTGTGCCTGGAATGTTTATCATTAATAGTGGGGCTACCTGGAAGGATAACCCTTACCTGTACTCCAGGGAAGGGGTGGCTACCGAAGCCCTGATTGAGAAGATTCTCCATGACGGTTATACCGAGGTGGTCATTGACCTGGACCGCGACAAAGCCGGAGGGGCCGGCGGAGCGTCCGGGGCGAAAGCGCGTAATGAGGATTTCGGGGAAGAGGATTGGGTTTTGCCTGAACACGCCATGAGCGCGGAATGGCCGACGGCCAATAGCGTCTATATGGAGGCGCTGGATTTCTCCAAGGCCATGCTTGGCGGCATCCGGCGAGGGGAAAAGGTGGATCTGCACAAGGGCAAGGCACTGGTGACCTCTTTGCTGCAAAGCGTCACCCGTAATCCTGATGCCCTGCTGGCCCTGGCCAAGCTTCGCGATGCGGACGAATACACATACAGCCACAGCATTAATGTGTCGGTGCTGGCCCTGGCCTTTGCCCAACACATGAATTTCCCGCCGTCGCTTCAGTTCGAGGTGGGCCTCTCCGGCCTCTTCCACGATCTGGGCAAGGCCCTGGTTCCTGAGGAAGTGCTTAATGCCCCGCGTGCGCTCACGGAAGCGGAATTTGCCATTTTGCGTAAGCATCCCCGCCTGGGTTATGAATATGCGAAGAAAACGCCCGGCCTCACCAACGAGGTGCTTATGGGCATCTATGATCACCATGAGCGCTTTGACGGCAAGGGCTATCCCCGCAGTTTGCCCGGAGACCAGATCAGCCATGCCGGGCGCGTCCTGGCGGTAGTGGATGTCTACGACGCCCTTTCCAGCAGGCATCCCTATAAACAGGCCATGCTGCCCTATAAGGTGCTGGGCATCATGTACCAGATGCGCAGCGAGGATTTTTTCCCGGGACTTATGGAAAACTTCATCCGCATGTTGGGCATATATCCGGCGGGAAGCGTGGTGGAGATCAGCGGCGGCGGCATCGGCCTGGTGACAGCCTCCAATCCGCAACAGCCAACCAAACCCAAGGTTCTGATGCTGCTGGATAAAGAAAGGAAGCGTCTTGCCGACATCCGGGAAATTGACACAAGTTTGCGGGACGCCCCGGCGGTCATCCGCGCCCTGGATGAGAGCGAAATCCACTTTAACACGGCCAAATTGCTGAACGCTAAATAAATCGTCCAGATCCCCGCAACTGCCCGCAGGCGGCCTGGATATCCGCGCCCATGCTTTTGCGTAGCACGGCCACCAGCCCCCTCTTCCACAAAACCTCTTCAAAGGCCAGCACCCGTTCCGGGGATGGGGCGCGGTATAGCGCGTTTCCCGCCGGATTATAGGCGATGAGGTTGATTTTGGCCTTCAGCCGCCTGGCAATGCGCGCGAGTTCTCCGGCCTGTTCCGGGGCATCGTTCACTCCGTCCAGCAATAGGTACTCCAGGGTGATGTGCTCTCGCGCCCGTAGGGGGTAACCCTCCAGTTCCCGCAGGAGTTCCTCCAGGGGCCAACGGGCGGCCCGGGGCATGAGCCGGGCGCGCAGCTCCTGGTCCGGCGCGTGCAGGGACACGGCCAGGGAGGCCAGCCCGCTTTCCCCCAGCCGGCGCAGTCCCTGGGGCAGACCGCAGGTGGATACGGTCACCCGGCGGCGGGAAAAATGAAGTCCCTGCTCCGAATTCAAGGTCTCCAGGCTGCGCAGCACATTATCCAGGTTGAGCAGAGGCTCGCCCATGCCCATGAACACCAGGTTGCGCAGCTCCGCCCGCCCGGCCAGGCGTTCCCGTCCCAGGAGCGCCTGCCCGAGGATCTCCGCTTGGCTCATGTTACGGCGAAAACCCGAAGCCCCGGTGGCGCAAAAGGCGCAGCCCATGACGCAGCCCACTTGGCAGGACAGGCATTGGGTCACCCGCGCCTCCCCCCGGCTTCCCTCGCCCGGGATGAGCACCGTCTCCACCAGCTCTCCGTCGGCCAGGCGCAGGAGCAGCTTGACCGTGCCATCCCGGCTGCGTTCCTCTTGCACGGTCTCGGGCCGGGAGATAAAGGCCCGTTCCGCCAGGCTCGCCCGCAGGGATTTGCTTACATTGCTCATATCCTGGAAATCACGCGCCCCCTTGCCCCAGATCCAGCGCCATAGCTGGGCGGCCCTGAAGGCCGGCTCCCCCAGGTCCCGAACGATGAAATCCTCCAGTTCGGCGCGGGTCAGGTCCAGAAGATCCAGCATACCTATAAAACCCGGTTTATTGTCCAACCTTCTTCCCGGGCGAAGGCCTCCAGGTTCGCGCCTCCAAGGGCCACGCTCACGGCCCGTGGCATGGCCCGGGCCAGGATCTCGCCGAAGGCGGTGAAATCCCGGGGACTCGCGGCCAGCGCCTCGGCGCGCAGGCGGGCGCGTCTTTCCTGGGTATCCAGGCAGATAGCGCGGCGGTAGGCCGCACGGCCCCTGGCTTCCGGCAGGAGGTAGGCGTCAAGCTCGCCGATGGCGCCGATAATGGCCGTTTCCAAGGTCCGCCGGTCCGGGGGGGCGGCGACAAGCTGGGCGGCGCATTCATCAAAACAGCGCAGGGTATGCCGGATATCCGGGTCCCGGTAGGAGGCCAGGCAAAAGTCGCCGGTGGCGCGATCCAATCCGCAGATGACCCCGTAAGCCCCGCCCCGCACCCGGATTTTTTCCCAGAGCCAGCCGGTGCGCAGGTACTTTAGTATGACCAGGGCCGAACCGTGCCAAACGTATCCGTGGTCATAGAGATTGACCCCCTTGCCCACGTAATTGACCTGGGCCGGAACCAGCAGGGCTTCGCGTTCCGGCGGCTTGGGGGACGGGATGAAGGCCCGCCCGCCCGTCTCTTCCTGGGGCCTGGGGTCGGAAGGCAGTTTCCCGGCCAGCTTTTCCGCCAGGTCCAGGAGGCGGGGCAGGGCCTCTTGCTCGGCGGTCAGGCTCAGTCGGAGCCTCTCCCGTTTCAGGATCAGGGAGCGGGATTCTTGCAGGCGGTCCAGCAGGGCCGGCCAGTTCGCGGCGGCCAGAGAGGAGAGGGCGCGCACCTCTTCCAAGTAGGCCAGACCGCTGATTTTTTCGCCCAGGCTGCCGCAGAGGGAAAGGGAGGCCCGGATGCGTCCGGCGGTGACCTGGTGTCCGGAGGGGATCAGGCTGTGCTCCAGGCGGGCTTTTTCTTCCAGCAGCATGCGGCTGAACTGGGCCTGGTTATCCAGGTCCGTGCGGGTGAGGAGTTCGGCGCTGAGATCAAAGAGATCCTCCATCCGATCCTCGGTGGCCTTGCCGCTGAGACCGAGGGAAAGGAGGGGAAGGCGGTCGTCCATCCGCCCCATGACGCTCAGATCCGTTTCCATGCCCCCGGTTTTGCGGGCGATTTCCATATTCAGGGTGACATAGTCCTTGTTCTGGTTGCCCATCTCCAGCATGGCCCGTCCCAGCAGGGGCAGGAGGACCAGGGAGGAATCCGGCAGCCCGGCCGGGTCCAGGTGCAGATCCAGGTAGCAGACGCCCCTGGTGGGCTGGGGATGGAGGTAAATTGGCGCGGGTTGTCCATCCGGGCGTAGCTGGGAGATCTCCCGGCCTTCCGCGGGCAAATCTTCCAGGCGCAGGCGGGGGATGCGGGCCAGATTTTCCGGAGCATCCGGTTTTTCCTGCAGACGCCTCAGGTGATCGGCCCGGCTGGCCAGGGCCTCTTTGGCAGCCGGACCCATAGCATCCAGCAGGGCGTTCAGCCTGTCCTCCTCCTCTTTGTCCCTGATGCGTCCCAGGCCGGGGTCGGGGTAAAGCAGCACCGCGGTGCGGTGCGGGTTATCCAGAAAGCGCTGCCTGATGATCGCCTCGAAATAACCGGAAGCGGCCTTGGCCTTGATCGCCTCCAGAGGGGCCTCAAAACGCAGGGCCGCGATGGAGGCTTCGTCCGCCGGGTCGTCGGAGTACAGCCAGAGGCCCAGGCTGCGCAGCATCACCGCCAGACCCACCGGAAAGCGCCCGGTATTGTTCTCGCGCAGCTCAAATTCCACGCTGTTTAGCGCCGCCTCCACCGAAGAAGAGGGGATCCCCTGTCCGGCAAGATCTTCCAGCACGCTCAGGATCAGTTTTTCCGCTTTCCCGGCGCTCTCTTCCGGCATCCCTTTGAGGCCGATGGAAAAAATGCTCTGGCGCAGCTCATCCTCCAGCCCGCTCCCGGCCAGGTCGTCGCCCAGGCCGGATTCCAGCAGGGCGCGTCGCAGGGGGGAGGCCGGCATGCCGATGAGGATATGCTCCAGCATCCTCAGGCCCAGAGCCAGCTCTACCTGTTCCGGAGCCGGGCCGTTTTCCTCCAGCATCCAGTTCATGGTGAAGATGGCCTGGTCGCATTCCCCGGAGCTGTAAGGCAGACGCAAGGAGCGCGGGGCGGTGAAGCGGCTTTGCAAGGGCAGGGGCGAAGAGGCCGCGGGAAGGCGCGTGCAGCCTCCGGCCAGTTCCTGGACGATCTCCAGGCGTTTTTCCTCGGGATCATCCCCCCAGAAGAAGAAACGGGCATTGGAAGGATGATAGTAGCGGCGGTGAAAGGCGGTGAAGGCGGCGAAATCCAGCTTGGGGATCTCTTCAGGGTCTCCGCCGGATTCAAGTCCGTAGGGGACATCAGGGAAAAGGCTGTGCAAGACCTGGCGTTCCAGCACGGATTCCGGGGAGGAAAAGGCCCCTTTCATCTCGTTATAGACCACCCCCTTGAAGCTGTAGCGAGGCTCTCCGCCATCCCGTTCCACTTCCACATGCCAGCCTTCCTGCTGAAAGACCTCTTCCCCCAGGCGGGGATGAAAGACCGCGTCCAGGTAGACATCGGCAAGGTTGTAAAAATCCTGTAAATTGGCGCTGGCCACTGGGTAACAGGTCTTGTCCGGGTAAGTGAAGGCATTGAGAAAGGTTTGGAGCGATCCCCTGAGCAGTTCCACAAAGGGCTCGCGCACCGGATATTTGTCCGAGCCGCAGAGCACGGAGTGCTCCAGGATGTGGGGCAGACCGGTGGAATCCGCCGGGGGCGTGCGCAGGGTCACCCCGAAGACCTTGTTTTCGTCCTGGTTGCAGAGGCTGAGCAACTGGGCCCCGCTCTCCCGGTGCAGCCAGAAACGCGCCCGGCTTCGCAATTCCGGGATTTGCCGCTCAAAGATCAGCGCATAATGTTCCAGCATGGCTTTTCTCCTGAAAATCCCATATACCAAGACGCCGGGAGCCACAATGAAGCCGCGGAGGCAGCTGTTTTTGCTATGTTTTTGAATTTTCCAGCGCCATAACATCACGTACTGTGTATGTTGAAGTATCTTTATCAAATATACTGTAAGTTATCCAGCGCTGAAGAAGGCCAGCAAAATGGCCCCGGCTTGAGCCGCGTTGAGCGGAGCAAAACCTCATAATCCATCGCCACAGGAGCGTGCGGAAGCGATAAAATCAAGTATCGGCGATGTGGTTTTCGCTCTAATTGACCTTGCCAATCAACAAGATTTGAACATTGAAGATACACTAATTGAGGTGTTGGAGGAGTATAGAAAGAAGTGATTGGGAGGCATTCCCCCTAAAAAGCCTCTACCGATTCTTGCCGTGATGGTATAGACTGAGGCCCATGCTCCTGTATATCCATGTGCCATTTTGCCGCAGCCGTTGCGGTTATTGCAGCTTTTATTCCGGGGTTCTGCCTCCGGACCAGGCCGGGTCCGGGTCTATGCGGGCTTACCTCGATGGGCTCCTGGCGGAAATAGGGCTGTGGAGCGAGCGTCTGGGCCGGGTAAAACTGGAGACGGTTTTTTTCGGCGGCGGCACGCCCAGTTTGCTCCCCGCCCGCACGGTGGACCAGGTGCTGAACCGTCTGCGCAAGCTTTTCATACTGGATCCCGGGGCGGAAATAAGCTTTGAGGGCAACCCTGAATCCATGCTGGAATTCGGTTATGCCGCCGAATTGGCCAAGGCCGGGGTTAACCGCCTGTCCTTGGGCATACAGAGCCTGGATGAAGAGAGCCTCCGCCTGCTGGGGCGTCCGCATACCCTCAAGGTGGCCCTGGCCGCGTATGATGCGGCGCGGGTCTGCGGCATCGCCAACATCAGCCTGGATTTGCTCTGGGGGCTGCCCGGACAGCGTCTGCGCCTCTGGCTGGAAGAGCTGAAAAGCGTGGTCAAGCTGAAGCCGGACCATCTTTCCTGCTACAACCTGACCCTGGAGGAAGGCACGGCGCTGTTCGCGGCCAGGGAGCGCGGAGAATTGGCCTTTCCAGACGACCAGGAACAGGCCTCCATGTATGCCTATGGTTCGGAATTTCTGGAGGCCCAGGGCTTTTTACACTACGAAATTTCCAATTACGCCCGCATGGGCTTCAAGTGCAGGCACAACCTGGGCTATTGGGAGGGACATGACTACCTGGGCCTGGGACCGGCGGCCACCAGCACCATCGGGGATAAACGCTGGACCAACCCGCCGGACGTGCGGATCTGGCGCGAGCTGGTCGCCACTCGCCGTTTGGGCGGGGAATATGAAAGCCTGGATAAGAGCGCCAGGGTACTGGAACTCCTGATGCTGCGCCTGCGAACGGATCGCGGGCTGCGCCTCCAGGCCTACCGCAAGCTGACCGGGCGGGATTTCATCGCCGACAACAAGG
>WRHT01000012.1 GCA_009783115.1 Desulfovibrionaceae bacterium
AAGGCCCGGAAAGGCCCCACCCCGCCGGACCTGGTTTATGTAAACAACTTTGAAGACGGGGATGCCCCGCTTTTGTTCAACCTGCCCGCCGGCCAGGGACAGAAGCTGAAAAGCGCCCTGAGCAAAGCCCTGCTGCGCATCCGCAAGGAACTGCCCTTGTACATGGAAAGAGACAGTTACCTGCAACGCCGCGCCGCCCTGCGGGGGGCCTTCCAGAACCGCAAAGGGCACGTATTCCAGGAAATGAACAAGGTGGCCGACAAGTACGGCTTCAAGCTGGACCTGGATGAAAACGGGGCCATGACCATCTGCCCCCAGCTCGCGGGCAAAAACCTGAGCGAACAGGATTTTGAAAAGCTGCCTCCAGGCACCCGCGCCTCCATAAAACGCAAGGGAGAGGACCTGACCGGGGCCATCCACGGCTATCTGCGCCGCCTGGACCGCCTGGAGCAGGACCTGCTGGAGGAAGAGCGGATCCTGGAACGGGAAGCGGCCTCCGCCCTGCTGGAGTCCATCCTCTCCCCCTTGGCCTCCCGGTTCAGGCAGTCCTGCGCCGGTTCCCTGCCGGAAAACTACTTCAGTAATTTATGTGAAGACCTCCTGGAAAACCTGGATTTTCTGCTGCCCCCGGAACACGGGCCCCAGGGTCCGGGATTGCGCCCCCCGGCCCCGCAGGAAACCCACCAGCCCTCCTTTGATGAAATCGCCCCGCGCTATGACGTGAATATCTTTGTGGACAACAGCAAGACTTCCGGCGCGCCGATCATCCTAGAAGACAACCCCACGGTGCCCAACCTGCTGGGCTGCCTGGAGCGCGAATCCGAAATGGGCGCCCTGGTCACCAATTTCACGCTGATCAAGGCCGGGGCCTTGCATCGGGCCAACGGCGGCTTTCTGATCCTGCACATGGAGGATCTCATGTCGCATCCCCAGGCCTGGGACGGACTCCTGCGCGCCCTGCGGGCCGGGAAGGCCAAAATTGACGATCCCGGCGACGGGGACGGACCCAAGACCAAGGGCATCCGCCCGGCCCCCATTTCCCTGAAGCTCAAGGTAATCCTGGTGGGCGACGACGACCTCTATGACTTCCTGCTGGATACGGACCCGCGCTTCAGCAAACTCTTCAAGATCAAGGCCCACATGATCCGGCACATGCCCCGCGACGCCAGGGGCATCCGCGTTTACCTGGCGCATATCCGGCGGATCGTCCAGGAGGCCGGATTGCCTCACTTTGAGCGCGCGGCCATGGCCGGGCTGGTGGATTTCGGCTCCCTGCTGCTGGAGGACCAGAAAAACCTTTCCCTGGAATTTCCCCTGCTGCGCGAACTGATGGTGGAGGCCGCGGCCCTCGCGGAAATGCGCAAGGCGCAGACCGTGGGCATCGGCCACCTGAACGCCGCCCTGGAGGCCAGGGAATTCCGGCTGAACATGATCGAGGAAAGTTTCCTGGAGGAATACGATCGCAAGCTGATCAAGGTGCGCACCAGCGGCTATGGCCTGGGCATGGCCAACGGCCTGTCGGTCACCGGGTACGGCGACTACGAGTTCGGCCTGCCCCACCTGATCTCCTGCACCGTGGGCGTGGGGCATGGCGGCATTGTGGATCTGGAGCGCGAAGCCCACCTGGGCGGCCCCATCCACACCAAGGCCAGCATGATCCTCAAAAGCTACCTGGTGGCCCTCTTCGCCCGTTCCAGGCCGCTCATCCTCACCGGCAGCATCTGCTTTGAGCAAAGCTATGCCGGCATCGAGGGAGATTCCGCCTCCGGCGCGGAACTGGCCGCACTGCTCTCCGCCCTGGCCCAGGTTCCCTTGCGCCTCAACCTGGCCTTTACCGGCGCCATGAGCCAATCCGGGCAGATCATGGCCGTGGGGGCGGTCACCCGCAAGGTGGAAGGCTTCTTTGAGGTCTGCCGCCGCCACGGGCTGACCGGCGACCAGGGGGTCATCCTGCCCAGGGACAACCTGGACCATCTCATGCTCAAGCAAGCCGTGCGCCAGGCCGTGGAGGACGGCCTCTTCCACATCTACCCGGTGGAACACGTCAGCCAGGCCATGGAACTGCTCACCGGCCTGCCCTGCGGCCGGCCGCGCAAAAACGGCTTTACTCCGGGTTCCTTGTTTCACAAGGTGGATAGCCGTCTGCGCGAACTGGCCAGACTGAGCCTGCAATCCATGCGGGGCGGCGGGAACCCTTCTCCCGGAGGACGCGGGTGAGTTTTTCCGGCCTGGAGCGCCGGGCCGGGAACGATCCCAGGGCCGCGGCCCTGCTGGCAGCCGGACTGGTCATCCACGGTTCGGCCCAAGCCCAGGCCGCGCTGGAAACCCGGCTCGGCCGCGCCCAAATGCCCCCGGTGGACAAGGCCCTGGCTACCGAGCTTTTTTACGGACTCCTGCGCCATCATCTGCGCCTGGACTGGTTCCTGCGCCAAAAACTCCGCCGGCCGGAAAAACTGCCCCAGGAATTTTTCCTGCTCCTGGAATTATCGGCCTACTCCCTGGCCCATACCCGTCTGCCTCCCCACGCCGCCGTGAACTGGGCCGTGGATCTCGCCGCCAACCGTTTCAGCCCCGGACTGGGCAAGTTGGGCAACGCCTTCTTGCGCTCCTTTGCACGCGCTTTCCCGGCCGAATACCTTAACCCGGATTTTTACGCCGAAAGACTGGGACTGCCCGCGGAAGCCCCGGAAACCCTGGGGATCTTCCAGGCCTGCCCGGCCTGGCTGGTCCGCCTATGGCAAGAAAGTTACGGCCGGGATGACTGCCTGGCCCTGCTGGCCGCCGGGCTCAAGACCCCGCCGCAGGGACTGCGCCTGAATCCCGCCCGCCCCCTGTCACAGGATCTTCAGGGCGCCCCCATCCCTCCGCACGCCCTGGCCTTGCCGGCCGGCCGGCGCCCGCCCCTGCGCTCCCTGATGGAACAGGGCATGGCCAGCCTGCAATCTCCGGCGGCCTATGCCACCCTCTTCGGGCTCCAGCCGGAAAACTGGCCCTTGCCGATCTGGGACGCCTGCGCGGGCCAGGGGGGCAAAACCCTGGCCCTGCTGGAACACGGCATCCCGGTGCACAGCGCCGGAGATCCGCATTCCACACGCCTCCAGCGCCTGCCCGAGGAATTCTCCCGCCTGGGCCTGGCCGAGGCCGGGCGTGTCCTCCCCGCCCTCTTCCCCAAGCGGGCCGAAGAATGCGATTTTGAAAAAAAATTCGCCAGCATCCTGCTGGATGTTCCCTGCTCCGGCTTGGGAACCCTGGCCCGCAGACCGGAAATCCGCTGGCGGCGCGCCCCCGGCGACCTGGATCAATTATGCCGGATCCAGAAGGACCTGCTGGAAACCGCCCACCTGGCTCTAATACCCAACTCCGGCAACCGCATCCTCTACCTCACCTGCACCCTGAACCCGGCGGAAAACCAAAAACAGATCCAGGACTTCCTGCAAACCCGCCCCCAATACCGCCTGCACCTGGAAATCCAGACCCCGCCAGGCTCGCCTCTGGGAGAATTCTTCTATGGCGCGGTCTTGCTAGTAGTCTAGTTTTTCAGTTAAAAGAATCGTTTCGCGGCGGCGCGTACGCGAATGGAGTGACTTATGCGGCGGATCTTCGGCTTTCTGGTGTTGATTTTATGCCTGAGCGCCAAGGCGCAGGCGGCGGAATCGGCTTTTTCCTTCCCCCCGGAATTTTTCAAGGATGCCTTTGTCGCCGCCGTACACCGGAGCGGCGGGGCAGGATCCTGGAAAGCCCGGCAAGCGGATTCCTGGCAAATGAAGCGCACGGCGGATGCCGTCGAGATCGCCTTGTCGCCGCTCTCTTCGTTTACAGGCGCGATTAACGAACAGGGAACCCTGCATAAAATCGCCTTAATCTGCCAGATTGCCCAAGAAACGAGGAACGACCCCGGATATGTGCAAACCGGCGTGGGCATTTACCTGGAACGTTGCGAACTGCTCATGGAAGCCGCCATCCCCGGCCTCTCCCGGAGTGATCTGGCCGGAATCACCCTGGATTCGGGACTTATGGACTTGCGCATTGACGGAGAAATGGACAAGCCACGGCCGGAAAGAAGCGTGGATCTGCGCGGCATACGTTTTGTCTTTGGCGCCAATGGGGCGAACGTGTATTTTTCCGCCGAAAAATACGAGGCCGGCAATGACCCCTGAATTTACGCCCATTTCGGCGCTATATATAAAAGAGTATAAAAATTTGCTTGCCCTGGGGCGATGCCGGGCCTCGGATTACAATTTCGGCAACGTCTGGGGCTGGCGGGAGCATTTCGGGCTGGAATGGCGGCTACGGGAAGGATTGTGCTGGATTCGCCAGACCAGGCCGCAAACCTTGGGCTGGGCGCCCGTGGGCGACTGGAAATCTTCCGACTGGGTCTCCAGCGCGATCTTGCGCGCGGGCGGCTCCTTCATCCGGATTCCGGAGGAGCTGGCCGCTCTATGGAGCGATGCCCGCGCCGGGCGGACCCGGATCCGGGAAAGCCGCGGGCAATGGGACTACCAGTACAACGCCAGGGAACTCGCTACCCTGTCCGGCAACAGATTCCACAAAAAGAAAAACCTGGTCAACCAGTTCGTCAAATTATATCCCTTCCGCTACCTGCCCATGACCGAAAACAGCCTGGAAGAGGTTCTGGATTTGCAAAAAAAATGGCTGCTCCGGCTGGAAGAAAAATCCCCGGCCCTGGAAGCGGAGGATCTCGCGGTGCGCCGGGTGCTGGAACTGTGGGAAAGCATCCCCGGCATAACCGGAGGTCTCATCCGCATCCGGGACGAGGCCGTGGCTTACACGGTAGGGGAGGAAACCTCCCCCGGCATCCTGTCCGTGCACTTTGAAAAAGGTCTGCCCGGCTTCAAGGGCGTCTATCAGGCCATCAACCACTACTTCTCCAGGGAAGCGCTCGCAACCGGAAAATTCCACCTGATCAACCGGGGGCAGGACCTGGACGATCCCGGCCTGCGCCAGGCCAAAGAGAGCTACAACCCGGTGGAGTATGTGAAAAAATGCTCGGTGGACATACTGCCGGAGTGATTTTGTAATTCCTCCAGGCGGCGTGCGGCCTCCAGGGGATCAAGGCCGAGGCCGGCGGCGATGCGGGGCAGATTTTCCTCGGCCTCGCTGGGGCGGGCATAGCATGGTTCAAGGTCGCGCAACGCAAAGGCTTGGTCCGGCAAATCCATGGCCTGGCGCAGGATGAAAGCCGGAGACGGGTGGTCAAAGTCCGGGGGCAGAAGGCGCAAATCCGGACGCTTTTCCTGAAGAGCGACAAAAAAATCCCGGCCGCGGCTCAGAGCTGACCCCAAAACCCACTGCGGACCGGGGGCGGAACCATTAAGGATCCTGGAACACTCTTCCAAGCTGAGGCTCTGGAGGGGGACAAGCTCTGTAAGCCTGAAACCGGAACCGGGCGCGAAGCGGCAGGCAAAACCTTGCAGATGCGCCAGATCGCGCCGGGCATGGGTCATGACCCAAAAATATTGCTCTGTTTCCGGCGGCAGGGCCGGGGCAAGACGATTCACGGCCGCGGCGGCCAGGAGAGGCAGATAGGGAATCGGGGCCTGCGGCAGGGAAAAAGCCCGGGACAGGGCCGCGGCGCTGACCACCGCCAGGCGCAGCCCGGTGAAGCTGCCAGGACCGGTAACCACGGCCAGCCGTCCCAGGCGGGCGGGGGGAAGCCTCATGGCGGTCATGGCCTGGGACAAGGCCGGCAGCAAGACTTCCGCCCCCTGGCCCTTGGCCTGCCATTCCTGGGCAAAACAAAATTCCCCTTCCGCGCCCAGAGCCAGCATAAGCCGGCCTTCCGCCGTATTCAGGACCAGGGTCAGCGGCAAGGACGCGGCCAGCCGCGGGCAAGCCTTGCCTAATGTTTCAGTGCGGGTTAAACATGGAACATCTGTCATGAAAAAAACCTTTTTTCTAATTCCCTTGTTCTGCCTGTTTTTACAGGCTTGCGAAAAGCCGGTCAATCCCGGCCAGATCGCCTTTGTCAACGATGTTCCTTTAACCCTGAAACAGCTCCAGGCCGTGCGGGATTCCCTGGCTCTGGGCGAAGAGTTCCAGGAAATAGGCGGCAACGAATACTCCGCCTTGCAGGAAGAGTACGGCCCTTTCCTGGCGGAGCTGATCGCCCAGGAAGTTGTGACCCAGGAAATGGACAAGCTGCACCAGGGAGTGGGCGACGAGGAACTGGCCGCTGAAGAAGCCCTGATCCGCTCGGATTTTCCAGGGGAAGAATTTGAGCGCATGCTCATGGAAGAAAGCGTGGATTTGGAAATCTGGCGGGAAAACCTGCGCCGTCACCTGGCGGTGCGCAAATTTCATAGAACGGTGCTGCGCGAATCCATCACCCTGAGCGCCCAGGAGGTCGAAAGCTATTACCTTGAACACCAGGAAAGCTTCCGGGTGCCGGACTTCATCCATTTCATCCAGTTCAGCGGCCTGGTGCGGGACCAGATCGTCATGGCCTGCGAACAATACCGCCAAATGCCTGACTCCTCGGCCATCCAGACCAGGTTTCCCAATCTGGCCATTCACGAAATCAATATGCCCACGGATCGCCTGGCCCCGGAACAACTTTCCGGCCTGGAAGGGCTGGGGCTGCTCCAGGTCTCCCCAATCATGGAGATGAACGGCGAACTCTTTTCCATGGTGCTTTTGGGGCGGGAAAAGGCTAGGTCCATGACCAGGACGGAAACTTACGCCCTCATTGAGGGAATACTGCTGGAAGAAAAAACCCGGAATGAATTCGGCAAATGGCTGGACGAGCGCCTCGGCAGATCCAAAATCCGCATTTCCACGCGCCTTATTCCGGAAAACTTGCGTAAATAGGCATTTGAAATTATAATAGCCCGAATTATTCACAAGGGAGCTTATCTTGCGTCCGCTTAACCCCATCCTGCTCTGTCTGCTGGCCGCCATTCTCGCGACCCCGGCCCGGGCCGCCCAGACCTACCAGCTTAACAGGGTGGCCGCTGTGGTCAACGGCGAACTGATTACCCTGTATGATCTGCAAGTGCAGGCCACCCAGGAATTCTACCGCCAAGGTCTGACCGGCACGGACAGCTACTCGAACACGCAGCGCCAATACGTCATGCGCGAGGTGCTGGAGTCCATGATCATGAATATCCTGATCCGGCAGGAGGCCGAGCGCATCAAGGTGGTGGTGGAAGAAAAGGAAGTGGACAACAGCGTGCGCGTGTTCATGCAGGGCAACGGCTTTTCCCAGGAAGAACTGGAAAACCGCCTGCTCCAGGAAGGAAGCAGTTTGGCGGAATTTCGCAAGAAAATGCGGGACAATATCCTGCGCCAGCGCATGGTCAGCTTGATGATCACGCGCAAGGCCGACATCGGCAGGAGCGATATCGAAGAATACTACGCCCGGCACCTGAATCGTTTTTCCACCCCCAGCAGCGTGTCCTTGTCCATGATTATCTTTGCCCCGGCCAGCCGCCCGGAAGCGGTGCGGGAACAAATAGCCGGCGGCTCGATAAGCTTTGCGGAAGCGGCGCGCAAGTATTCCCAATCGCCCACCGCTTCCGCTGGCGGACGCCTGGGAGAAATTCCCTGGAAAGATCTCAATCCCTCCTGGCGGGAAGCCGTGGACGGCCTGTCTGCCGGGGATCTTTCCCCCTTGTTGCATAATGGAGATCTGACCATACTCCTGCGTGTGGACGACATAAAGGAAGGCTCGACGCAGCGTCTGGAAGAAGTCGCGGAAATCATCGAAGAAGAATTGCGTGAATCCAGGCTGCGCGAGCGTTTCTCCGAATATACCGAACAACTGCGCAGCCGTTCCATGGTGGATGTGCGCATTTAAGGAAACCAACCGGATGGATTGAGCCATGGGCACACAGACGATACAAGTGGACAAGCTGATGGAATTGGGGGCGCTGCTCAAAGAGAAGCGTTGCTCTCTCGGCCTGGAGCGAGAGGAAATCGCCCTCAAAATCAAGGTCTCGACCAAAACCCTTTACGCCTTGGAAGAAGCCCTGGTGGATTCCCTCCCCCAGCCAATCTTCGCCAAGGGGCTGATCCGCTCCTATGCCCAGACCTTGGGAATTGACCCCGCGAGCATCCAGGAACTGATCGCGGCCTCCCTCTCCATCAGTACCCTGGACAACATCAACCCGGCCCTGAGCGCCTCGGCGCGCGAACAATCCATCACCATCAACCAGACCTCCAACACCAAGGCCTTTGCCGTATTCATTCCCATCATGCTGCTGCTTATAGGCGGTCTGGGATTTGGAGCTTACAGACTCTTGGGCACGGAAATCAAGGCTTTGCTACGCGGAGAAGAGACGGAGCTTCCGGCTGAAAACGGCACGGATCACGGACTGACGCCAGCCGTCCCGCCCGCGCAGGAACAGCCGCCCCCCCAAAGTAACGCTACACCGATACAGCTCGCCGCGCTGGACATGCCGCAAAACGCCCCGGACACGCAAATCGTTCCCGCGGCAGCTCCACCCGCCGAAGCCGACTTTCCTCCCAGTTTATCCCGCCAGTCCAATACCCGGCCCAACTCCCCCATTCCCGCGGGCAACAAGCGGGTGGTGCTCTTTGCCAAGGCTGAATGCTGGGTGGGGGCGATCTTTGACGACACCGGAGAGCGCAGCTTCGTACTGGAACCCGGTCAGAGCTTCGCCCTGGATTTTCGCAACAAGCTTAAACTTACCCTGGGCAATTCCGGGGTGATCGAAATGAGCTACAACGGACAGCCGTACAGCCTTAACGGACGCTTCCGTGAAGCCATGGTCATCAACCTGCCGCCGCAATAGGTTTATCCCGCCCCAAGATACGGGCAAAACTCCAGGGCTTGCCCGGTCAGGGCCGGACCTTTTTCCCGCGCGTAAAGCAGCAAGGGCTGCTCCGTTACCGGCGCGCCGGCCGGCGCCGGCGGATCAATTTTCCTGGCCGCGGCCAGGATCAGGAACGGAGGGCGCTGCGGCCGGCTTTGCACCGGCAGCAGACGCTCCGGCTGAAAATTTTCCCGGACCAGGGCCAGGAGGAGTTCCTCTTTTCTGGACTCAGGAAAAACCAGGCAGAAAATCGCGCCGGGGGCGGCGGCCAGGGCGGCCGCGCGAATAAAAATTCCCAAGGTTGCGTCCGTGCCGAACAGGGCCTGCCGCCGCAAGGGATCCGCCGAAACCCTTCCTTGGCCAGCAAGACGATAGGGCGGATTGGCCGCCAGCAGATCAAAGCCGGGGAGTACGCGGGAAATCCAGCCCTCAGCATCCGCGAGATCCGCCCGTTCCGCCCGGAAAACCTTATCCAGGCCGAGCGTCACGGCATTACGGCGCGCCGCCCGCACCAAATCCTCCTGAATATCAATTCCCAAAGCCCGGCCCGACCCAGAAGCGCTCCGCAACAGCAAACCGAAAGACACCGCCCCGCTGCCGCACCCCATATCCAGAAACCTGTCCCACCGAGGGCGGCAGGCCCGGACAAAGGCCCCCAGGAGCAAGGCATCCACGGAAAAACGAAAGGATCCCTCGGGCTGAAAAAGTCCGCGGGGGAAGGCCTCCCTCGCGCCGGCCTTTATATTATGTTGGCCTTTACATTGCCTGGACAGAAGCATAAATTGCACCATTAATTTTTGCCATGGATGAATAATGACACGAAACCAGAATGCTGAAAATCCCGCCTTGTCCGCTCTGAAAGAGAGCCATATTTCCGCCCTTGAAGAAGATCAACTGACTGAGCCTGAAAACCCCCTGCCCAGGGTCCAACTGGAAGATTTGCCCGCCCCCCTGCGGGAGGCCGCGGCCAGGGCAGGATGGACGCGCCTGATGCCGGTGCAGTCCCTAGCCCTGCCCTACTTGCTGAAAGGGGCGGATATCATGGTGCAGTCCCGCACCGGCAGCGGCAAAACCGGAAGTTTCCTGTTGCCGGCCTTGGCCCGCTTGGATCCCAAACAAAATTTCTGCCAGGCCATGGTGCTGACTCCAACCAGGGAGCTGGCCCTACAGGTCGCCGCCGAGGCCGGCGTCCTTTTCGGGCAAAAGGGGCTGCGCGCCGCCACCCTTTACGGCGGTGTGGGCTATGCCAAACAAAACGAAGAATTGCGCCAGGGAGCGCAACTGGTCGTAGGCACGCCCGGACGGGTGCTGGATCATCTCATCCGGCGCAATTTCACCCTGGAAGCGTTGCGCATGCTGGTGCTGGACGAAGCCGACCGCATGCTTTCCGTGGGTTTTTATCCGGATATGAAAGAAGTGCAGCGTTACCTGCCCGCAAGACCGGCGGCGGTGCATTTTTTCTCCGCCACCTTCCCCCCCCAGGTGCGGCGAATGGCCGGCGAATTCATGGCCCACCCGGCCCTGCTCAGCCTGAGCCAAGGGCAGGTGCACCATATCGAGGACATGGAGCATGTCTATTACCAGGTCAGAACCATGGAAAAGGACCGGGCGCTGACCCGTATCCTGGAACTGGAAAGCCCTTCCGCCGCCATCATTTTTTGCAACACCAAAGCGGATGTGCATTATGTCACCGCGGTGCTGCAAGGTTTCGGCTTTAACGCGGACGAACTCTCCGCCGACCTGACCCAGGCCCGGCGCGAAGAAGTGCTGGGGAACCTGCGCGCCGGGCGGCTGCGTTTCCTGGTGGCCACGGACGTAGCCGGCCGCGGCATAGATATCCCGGAACTCACCCACGTCATCCTCTTTTCCCCGCCGGAAGACCCCGAATCCTACATCCACCGGGCCGGACGCACCGGCAGGGCCGGCGCCGGAGGCACGGTCATCTCCCTAGTGGACTTGATGGAAAAGATGGACCTGAAACGCATTGCCCGGCATTTCAAAATCAACCTGACGGAAAAAAACCTGCCCGATGAAGAACTGCTCAGCCGGGTGCTGGGAGAGCGGCTGACCACCTTGCTGGAAACCCGGCTGCGCCACAAAACCCGCCTGGAACAGGAACGCATGGAACGCTTCCGGCGTCTGGCCGGACAGATGAATGACGACGACGAGGCCGTCAAACTTCTCTGCCTGCTGCTGGATGAGGAATACCAAAAAAGCCTGCACTCCCCTCCCCCCCTGCCCGAACAGAGAGCCTCAAACCCTACGCCTGAAAGCGTGAACGGCAGGCGCAGAAGACGCTGGCGTAAACCCTGAAAAAAATTAATGAATATCCACGAAGAAAACCCAATTATCCCGGAAAATCCAGAGCAGGAACCGGGAGAAAACCCCGTCCTGCCGGACGGGCCGGGACACGGCCCGGTGGCGAAACCCCTTCTTTACGCCGAAGAGGATATCTTCCGCCGCTTCGAGGAGGTGCTGGTTTCGCTGAACCTCCGGCAGGAAATCACCGAGCTGGGCTGCGGCCTGAACGGCATCTTCCGTCGCGGAAGAGTACTCCGGGAACTCAACGCCATGTGCGTGGCCCTGTGGCGGCTGGCCCTGGAACAATCCTTTCCGGAACAGGCTGAAACCCTGTTCCGGAACTACCTGGAAGATCATCCTGATCTGGGAAGAGGCAGAAAACGCAAGCAACAAGTCGGGCTGATCCAGGTCTACTGTGAACTCTCCTCGGAAAAAAAAATCGGGGACTTCACCCCCCTGGCTCAATACCTGACTAATAAACTCAACCCCGGCGAAGATAACAAAAAAATACTCCTCTTCAAGCTCTCCCTGACCATCAGAAAATTATACCAAACCATTTTTAATTATTTGATTTAGGATAGCTTATCTTGTAGAAAAAAGCACAAGCTCGCCCCACGAGGAATGTTCCATGTCAATATTCAAAAAAGTGCTGTTGCTTGTCTTCGTCGCCATCAGCGTCCTAATTATTGCCTTGTGCGCCATGGGCAACATTTTTATCACCAGGATGGGGGACGAATCGTCGCGGAACCAGCTTCTGGTTTACAGCGACGTGATGCAAAAAGAGATTGACAGCATCCTGCACGCCCAAGAGAGCTTCGGCAATCTCCTTCAGGACGATCACGACTTCACCAAGGCCGTTGCCACGAACGATAAAAAAGCCATGCACGATATCGTCGTGGATATGATAAGCGCCGAAACGATTGATTTCATAACCGTATTCGACACTCAAGGCGTTGTGCTTGTTCGCGGCCATGACAGCACGGCGGGCGACGCCCTGCCGCGGGAGCGCCCCTCCGTGAGCGTGCCGTTAGACAAGGGAAAAATCATCTCCGGCATCGAGGATGACAGCGCGGCCTCGCTGGCCTTGTCCTGCGGCTTGCCTGTACGGCATGAAGGCAGGATCGTTGGGGGAGTCGTCATCGGCCAGAGCCTGAGCACCGAAAAATTCGTGGACCGCCTCAAGCTGCTGCTGAATGTGGAATGCACCATCTTCATGGACGATATGCGCGTGGCCACCACCATCATAAACCAAGGCAAACGCGCCGTGGGCACCAAGCTGAATAACGCGCCCATTTACGAGCAGGTCATCGGCAGAGGGGAAAAGGTTGTTTCCCGCAACGTGATCCTCGGCGAAGAGCACGATACGGCCTACTGGCCCTGGAATGATATGGGAGGCAAACGCGGAGGCATATTCTTTGTGGGCATATCCCGCACCCACATGAAAGATCTCCAGTTTTCCATAACCGCGTATTTCATCATCGCCGGGCTGGTTATCGGCGCGCTTATGCTCATTTTGAGCGCTCTCGTGGCCCGGGCCATCGTTAAACCGCTACGTGACTCCACCGATTTCGCGGAAAGCGTCTCCAAAGGCGATCTTGACGGCAGCCTGAACGTAACCACCAATGACGAGGCCGGCGTTCTGGCCCGCGCCCTGAACGTTATGGTCAAAACCATGAAAACAAAGATGCTGGAAGCCGAAAACAAGACCATAGAAGCCGGAGAGCAGGCCCAAAAAGCCATGACGGCCGTGCAGGAAGCGGATCAGGCCAAGGGCAGAGCCGAATCCGGGCAGCACGCCCTGCTTGCCGCCGCCGAGAACGTGGAGCAGGTGGTCGGCCGCCTGACCACGGCCGTGGAAAACATCAACGACCAGGTGGAATCCTCCACCAAATCCGTATCCTTCCAACATGAGCGGGTTACGGCCGCGGCCGCGGCCATGGAAGAAATGAACGCCACGGTCATTGAGGTTTCCAGGAACGTTTCTTCGGTCGCGGCAAGCTCGGAACGGGCGAGCGGCAGCGCGCGGGAAGGCGCGAACATCGTCAAGGAATCGATCGCTTCCATAGTCCATGTGCAAAAGGACACGGAACAGCTAAAGGAAGCCATGCACCACCTCGGCGGACAGGCCGAGCGCATCGGCACCGTGATGACCGTGATCAACGACATAGCGGACCAGACCAACCTGCTGGCGCTGAACGCCGCCATTGAAGCCGCCCGCGCCGGGGAAGCCGGCCGCGGTTTCGCGGTTGTGGCCGACGAAGTAAGAAAACTCGCGGAAAAAACCATGGGAGCCACCAAGGAAGTGGCTGACGTCATCGCCGGCATCCAGTCCGGGGCAAAAAACAGCATCGAAGCGGTGGACAGGACCGGCAAGAATCTGGAGGCCACCACCAGCCTGGTGTCCAAGTCCGGAAAATCCCTGAACGGCATCGTTTCCGAATCCGTATCCATAGCCGACCAGATCCGCAACATCGCCTCGGCTACGGAAAAACAGGCGGCGAACAGCGAAAAAATCGCCAAATCTCTTATGGAGATCAACAGCAGCGCCTCGGAGACGGCCATGGCCATGCAGGGATCCAGGCAAGCCACCAACGAACTCGCCAATCAGACGCACCAGCTCCAGGATCTGGTACGGCAAATCCGCAAGTAACGCCTGGCTGGCCGACATACCCAGCGCAACGGAAGGAAACGGCAACATGCTGTTAAGTCTTACGGATTTGGCGGTGGGCTTCATAAGCCTGGAAGGATTGGCCAGGGCGGTGGATGGCGTCTCCTTTGATCTCAAGGCCGGACAAAGCTTCTGCCTGGTGGGCGAATCCGGATGCGGCAAAAGCGTCACCGCCTTGGCCCTGCTTCGTCTTTTGGCTGAACCGCCAGCCCGGATTTTATCAGGACGCGCCCTGTTTGAAGGAGAGGATCTCCTGGCCTTGCCTCCAGACCGTCTGAACCAAGTGCGCGGAGCGCGCATCGGCATGATTTTCCAGGAACCCATGACCTCGCTTAATCCGGTGCTGCGCGTGGGCGAACAGGTGGCGGAGCCTTTGCGCCGGCACCGCCGGGCTTCCCCCAAAGAGGCTGCCGATGAAGCCGCGCGCCTGCTGGAACAGGTGGGACTCTCCAAAACCAGGGCCAGGGCTTACCCCCATGAACTTTCCGGCGGCATGCGCCAAAGAGTAATGATCGCCATGGCCATGGCCTGTTCCCCGGCCCTGATCATCGCCGATGAACCCACCACCGCCCTGGACGCCAGCCTGCAAGGACAAATCCTGGACCTGATCCTGCGCCTGGTGCGGGAACAGCAAAGCTCCCTCTTGCTCATCACCCATGACTTGGGGCTGGTATCCCGCTACGCGGAAGAGATGGCGGTCATGTACGCCGGCAAAATAGTGGAAAGCGGCCCATCCCGGCAGATCCTGGAGGATCCTGCCCACCCCTATACCAGGGGGTTAATCGCTTCCAGGCCGCAGCCGCGGGCCGGGCAAAGGCGGGCGCGGCTGCCGGTAATCCCTGGAAGCGTACCCTTGCCCTTACGCCGGCCGCCGGGGTGCGCCTTTAACCCGCGCTGCCCGCTGGCCGCGCCGCGCTGCCTGAAAGAAGCCCCTCCCGCGCAAAACGCTCTCCCCGGCCGAAGCGTCCGCTGCTGGCAAGCCGGCCAGGCCTGTGATCCTTGACAATCCTCAGATCCGCCCTTATCTCTGGAACGAAACAATCATAATATTTTTTCCGGCTGTTTCCGGCCTGGAGGTTGCCCATGTTTACATTGACCGACAACGCCAAAAAAGAACTCGACGCCTTTTTTACGGATAAAGAGAAATCCCCGGTGCGGGTGTTCATGACCTCCGGCGGGTGCTCCGGCCCGCACCTGGCCCTGGCCCTGGACGAAACCCGCGGCAACGACCAGACCTTCGACGCCCAGGGCTTCCAGTTCTGCATCGATAAGGATCTCTTCACCCAGGTGCAGGGCGTGACCATTGACGCCGGTTATATGGGTTTCATCGTGGAAAGCGTTGTTCCCCTGGAGGGCGGGGAAGGGGGATGCTCCAGTTGCGCGGGTTGCGGCGGCTGAACAGCGGTTTTCAGGCCCCGCTGAAGAGATCCTGCTGCCTCTTCGCCGGGGCGAGAATAAGCACCAGCAGCCATATGAGCCAGATAATCCCGAACCAGTCGCGGACCTCCGGCGGCATGCTGATGACTTCCACCGCGCTCAGGTAGGGAATGCCCAGCACATGGAAGATCGGCCCCAGTCCGTGGCCGATGAGCAGCAAAAAGAAGGGCCAGTCCAACCCGGCAGGCAGACCTATGTCGCGCAGGCGTTTAAGCCGGAGCGGACGAGTGCCGAAGGCCAGGATCAGAAAAAGAACCCCCGCGCCGATAAAATAGATATTGCTGTAAATAATCCGGGGCAAGGCCAGATCATGCAGTTGGAAAATCAGCCGGCGCAACCCCAGAGCATACAAGAGACAAAACAAGGCGGCCAGGCAGAGGTTTTCAAAAAAACGCGACCGCCCCATACGCCCGCGTTTAATCGTGAACTGGCGCTTTTTGCTCCTGCAAAGCGACTTAAACTGTTCCAGGTTAAGCATGATGGGGCCATTTAACATTTATACCGCCTGAAAGCAACGCGGCGGACTTTAAATAAAAATTTTCCGGTTCCTGCCCAAGGAGCAAAAAATCTCATAGGGAATGGTCCCGGCCCGCTCCGCCAGCATCCTGGCCGTAATGGCCTCTTCAGGCGCGGCCTCCTGGCGTTTTCCCCCGCCGCTGAAACCGGCCCGGCCCAAAAGGCAGCCCCAATCCCCAGGCCGCACCGGCAGGTATCCGCCATCCTCCGGAGAACGAGGCACCTCGGCCACCAGCATTTGCATACAGACCCTTCCCAGGATACGGGCTTTGCGCCCGGCCAGGATCACTTCCCCGCCCCCCAGGGGGGCCGGGACCCCCGGCCAGGAAAGCAGGCGCGGAATACCCTCGGCGTAGCCGCCGCGCAGCACGGCCACCCTGGTATCCCGCCCGGTTTTGAAGGTCCGCCCGTAGCCTATGGA
>WRHT01000013.1 GCA_009783115.1 Desulfovibrionaceae bacterium
GCGAGCGCGTCCAGGGCATCCCGGCCAGGGGCGAGATCCGCCTGGATGCGCGAGGTCAGCATCAGGGTATGGGAGAAGCGCTCCACCTCCATGAAACGCTCCAAGCGCACGCTGCCGGGCCGGGCGATGCGCTCAAGGTCCCGGCGTCCGAGTTCCACCAGCAGGGCGTGTTCGTTTCTTTGCCTGGGGTCCTGCGGCTCATCTTCAAAGAGGATGTTTTCAGAGGGGTGCGGCCCGGCGCCGCCCACAGGGCAGAGACGCAGACGGCCGGCCCGGCAGCTGACCAGCACTTCCGGGGAAGCCCCCAGCAGGGCTTCGGCCCCCATATCCGGCAGGCGCATGTAAAACATGTAAGGCGAGGGGCTCAGGCGGCGCAGATGCCGGTACAGGTTGAAAGGCTTTTCCGAAAGAGGGGCGCTGAAGGGAGCGGAGAGGGTCACCTGGGCGGCTTCTCCCCGGTGGATTAATTCCTTTACCCGGCTTACGGCCGCCATGTACCCGGCCTGGTCCGCCAACGGAGAAAGCGCCTCCGGGAGAGCCGCCGCCGGGGGCGGGGGCGGCAGGGCCTGCGGCTGTTCATCGTCCAGGAGCAGATCCAGGCGGGTGATGCGGTTGTATACATGGTCAAAGATAATCAGGGAACCGGGCAGGGCGAGGGAGGCCTCGGCCTCGGCCGGGGGCAGAAAAGGCGCGCTTTGGGGGTCGAACAGCCCGGCCAGGCCGTAGCCAAGCCAGCCGTAAATGGCCCTGGTGATGGGCGGCTGCGCGGGATTCCCCTGGATGCGCAGGGAGGACAGCAACCGGCGCAGCCCCTGGATAAAAGGCTGGCCGGAAAGATCGCGCAGGGGGGCGAGGCGTTCGTCGGCCGTGCGGAGTTCCAGGAGTCCCTCCCGGCAGGAGGCGGAGATCAGAAAATCGGCGCCGATGACGCTGTAACGGCCCCAGCGGCCGTCCGCCTCCGCGCTTTCCAGGAGTATCCCAGGAAGGTCTCCGGCCAGGCGTAGAAAAAGCCCCACCGGGGTTTCCAGGTCACTATCCAGTACGGCGGCGCGCTGGGTAAAGCTGAATTGCATACACACTCCTTGGGCTTCGCGAAAAAAAAGGGCCGCAAGCTCACTTGCGGCCCCCTGATAGCATGGTTTCAGAATTCAGGCATGCACCATGACCGCGCCGCGAAAGATCCGCCACCGCCACGGGGAACGGATATTGTAGGCGCAAACGGCCTTGGAGGGGAAAAAACACGCAGACATGGTCTGGCGGGTATATGCCTGGTTATGGTTTTGGTCAAGAAAAAAATGCGGACAAGCCGCTGCGCCCCGGCTGGAAATCACAGCTCTTTAATCCGTTGGATCAGGCCGGTGGTGGAGAAACCTTCAAGAAGCGGCAGGGAGAGGACCCGGCCGCCGGATGCGGTTACTTCCGTTCCGCCGGCAATATCGGATATTTTCCAGTCTCCGCCCTTGATCAGGACCTGGGGGCGGATAGTCCGGATGAGTTCCAGCGGGGTGTCTTCCTCAAAACCGATGACGTAATCAACGGAGCTTAAGTGGGCCAGGACGAAGGCGCGGGCGGCGAAAGGGCAGACCGGCCGGGGGGGGCTTTTGCCCTGGCGGGCGGCGGAAGCGTCGCTGTTCAGGCCGAGGACGAGGAGATCCCCTTCATTCCGGCAACGTGCCAGGAGATCCGCGTGTCCGGGATGGAGGAGATCAAAGCAGCCGTTGGTGAATACGATGATTTTCCCGGCGGAGCGGGCCGCGTCCAGCCTGGGGAGCAGGGTTTCCAGCCCCAGGATTTTGGAGTGGGCCGGGATTGGGTGGCGGACCGGGGCGGACATGTTCAGTACTTTAGACGCATGGCCGCGCGCACCGCGTCCATGGTCAGGGAATATTCGCGCTGCGCTTTTTCCAGCCCGACGGCCAGGATCTCCCGGATCAGGCCTGTCCTGCCCTGCAAGGCGGCCCGTTTTTCGTGGATCGGAGCCAGGAAGGCGGCCAGGCCCCGGAGGAGGATCTTTTTGCAATCCACGCAGCCCATGGAGGCGCTCAGGCATCCGGCGCGGATCTCGGCCCGTTCATCCGGGGAACTGAGCAGTTCGTGGTAGGGGTAGAGGTTGCAGTTTTCCGGGTCGCCAGGGTCGTGCCGGCGCAGGCGGGCGGCATCGGTGAGCATGCCGCGCACCTTGGGGGTGATCTCCTCCATGCTCTCGCGCAGGAAAATGCTGTTGTCGTAGCTTTTGGACATCTTGCGCCCGTCCAGTCCAGGGCATTTGGCGCTGGGGGTGAGCCGGGCCTCTGGCTCCGGAAAGACCTCGCCGTACAAGCTGTTGAAGCGGCGGGCGATTTCGCGGGAAAGTTCCAGGTGGGGGAGCTGATCCGCGCCCACCGGCACCCAGCGGGCCCTGGCGATGATGATGTCCGCGGTCATCAGCACCGGGTAGCCCAGAAAGCCGTAATTGCCCAAATCCTTGCCGGCGATGTTCTGCTGCTGTTCCTTGTAGGTGGGGCAGCGTTCCAGCCAGCCCAGGGGAGTGATCATGGAGAGGATCAGGTGCAGTTCGGCCAGCCCCTGGATGGCCGACTGGAGGTAAATGACGGATTTTTCCGGGTCCAGCCCGGCGGCCAGCCAGTCCAGGACCATTTCATCAATATAGGTTTTGATGCCGGAGGTGTCGGAGTAGTCGCTGGTCAGGGCGTGCCAGTCGGCCACGAAGAAATAGCTTTCCAGCTCTTCCTGCATCTCCACCCAGTTTTTGATGGCCCCGAAGTAATGCCCAAGGTGCAGCGGTCCGGTGGGGCGCATGCCGGAAAGGGCCCGGCGGTCAGGGTTATGGGGGAAGCGGGGCGGGGTTGGGGTAGTGCTCATGGCGCGGCCTTAAAAGATCCATTGGATGATGGAGTCGTAAATTTCTATGGTCCGGATGGTCAGCGGGATGAGGAGCTTGCCCAGCCAGCCCGGAATGAGGAGCAGGATGAGGATGATCATGCCGTAGCGTTCCAGGCTCAGGTAGGGCCGGACGAGAGGGGCCGGCATGAGGCCGGCTAAAACCTTGCTGCCGTCCAGAGGCGGAATGGGCAGGAGGTTGAACCAGGCCAGGACGCAGTTGGCCAGGGTGCCGATCTGGCAGGTTTTGAAGAGGAAGCCGGCCCGGTCGATGTGCGGGTCTGTCAGCAGGAGGTGGTACATGATCAGGGTGAAGATAAAGGCCAGGATCAGGTTGGCCGCGGCCCCGGCAAGGGAGACCAGGATCATGGCCGCCCGGACGTTGCGGAAGTTCCGGGGGTTGATAGGCACGGGTTTGGCCCAGCCCAGGATGAACGGAAACCCGCCGGCGGCGCTGCTGAAGGAGGTGACCAGGAAAAACAGGGAACCGTACAGGCTCAGGTGGGGCAGAGGGTTCAGGGTCAGCCGCCCGTGTCTTTTGGCGGTGGGGTCGCCCATGATGTTGGCGGCATAGCCGTGGGCCAGCTCGTGCAGGACCAGGCCCATAAGCACGGGCAGGAAGGCGAAGGAGAGCTGCCTGAGGGCCTGGGTGAGGTTGACGGCATCCATGGAGGTAAGCCTTATCACTATGCGGCGGACTGGGCAATACTCCGGGCCGGCGGCCGCCCCTAAAAAAATGGCCGGGGCTTGCGGTTGCCTTTTTGGAATAATGGGGCTATATAGTCCGTTCGCTTTTGAAGGCTGGCTAAAAAAGCTGTAAGCGCCAAGGGAAGAATATGAGCGATCTTGTTGCCACGGCCCTGGTTACCGGCGGGTCGCGCGGCATCGGCCGGGCGGTGGCCCGGACCCTTGCCGGGGAGGGCTTTCAGGTATATCTCACTTATGTGAGCAAGGCGGCGGAGGCCGCGTCCGCGGTCGCCGAGATCGAGGCCGGGGGAGGCAAGGCCAGGGCCTTCGCCTTGGACGTATCCAAGGCTGAGGCGGTGGAAGCCTTTTTTCGCGAGGAGATCAAGGACAAGGTGCTGCTTTCCGTGCTGGTGAATAATGCCGGCATTACCCGTGACGGGCTGATCCTGCGCATGAAGGACGAGGATTGGGATAGCGTGCTGGATACGGATCTGCGCGGCCCCTTTGTCTGTCTGCGTGAAGCGTCCAAGATCATGGTCCGGCAGCGCCGGGGCCGCATTGTCAATGTGGTTTCCGTGGTCGGGCAGATGGGCAACGCCGGCCAGGCCAATTACAGCGCGGCCAAGGCCGGGCTGATCGGCCTGACCAAGTCCGCGGCCAAGGAGCTGGCCGGCCGCGATATCACGGTGAACGCCGTGGCTCCGGGTTTTATCGAAACCGATATGACCGGCGGCCTCGGCGAGGAAGTGCGCAAGGCGTATCTGGATCAGATTCCCCTGCGCCGTTTGGGCTCGGCCCAGGATGTGGCCGAGACGGTGGCTTTTCTGGCTTCGGACAAGGCCGCGTATATTACCGGCCAGGTGCTGGCCGTGAATGGCGGCATGTATTGTTAAGGAACTTACTGGAGGAATGATGTCAGTCGAAGAAAGGGTAAAACAGATTATTGTGGATCAGTTGGGAGTGGATGCCAACGAGGTGGTGCCGGAAGCCGCTTTCATCGAGGACTTGGGAGCTGATTCCCTGGACCTGACCGAGCTGATCATGGCCATGGAAGAAGAATTCAAGGTGCAGATCGGGGATACGGACGCCCAGAAGCTCTTGAAAGTGAAAGACGTTTACAAGTACATCACTGACCACAGCGCCTGAGCGGCCTCAATTGCTCCATTCCGCCGGGCGCGTAGGGCGAAAGATCCGCCTTCGCGTTCGCCCGGCCGTTCTCTCGGTTGCGGGCCGTTTGCCGCGTAGCGCTCCCTGGAGTAAATATGAGTAAGAAACGTGTCGTTGTTACCGGCCTGTCCGCCATTTCTCCTTTGGGTAACGATTTGGAGACCAGTTGGCGGAATCTGCTGGAGGGCAGGAGCGGCATCGGACCGATCACCGCTTTTGACGCCGGCGCCTTTGACGCCAGGATAGCCGGGGAAGTCAAGGACTTCAACCCGGAGGATTTCGGCATACCCGTCAAGCAGGCCAGGCGCATGGACCGCTTCGTGCAGTTGGGCGTGGCCGCCGGCAATGCCCTGGTGAAACACTCCGGATATGTGGTGACCGAAGAGAATACGGACGAGACGGCGGTCTGTCTGGGGGTGGGGCTGGGCGGCCTCAGCACCTTGGAGGTCTTTCATTCCAAACTGTTGGATAGCGGCCCGAGCCGGGTTTCGCCCTTTTATATACCCATGCTTATTTCCAATATGGCTCCCGGACAGATCTCCATTTTCACCGGGATCAAGGGACCCAACCTGGTGGTTACCAGCGCCTGCGCCTCCAGTTTGCACGCCATCGGCTACGCCTATTCTGACATTCTGCTCGGACGCTGCAAGGCCGCGATCACCGGGGGGGTGGAAGCCACCGTCACGCCCATGGGCATCTCCGGGTTCACCTCCATGAAGGCCCTGTGCACCAGGAATGACGAGCCGGAAAAGGCTTCCCGTCCTTTTGATCTGGATCGATCCGGCTTTGTCATGGGCGAAGGGGCCGGGTTTCTTTTCATTGAGGAATTGGAGAGCGCCAAGGCGCGCGGCGCGGTCATTTACGCCGAGATCATCGGTTTCGGAGCCTCCGGCGACGCCTACCACATGACCGCCCCCCAGGAAGACGGCCGGGGCATGGCCTCTTCCATGAGCCGCGCCCTGCGCGATGCCGGCCTCTCCCCGGAGGACGTGGATCATGTGAACGCCCACGGCACCTCCACCCACCTGAACGATTTGTGTGAGACCAAGGCCATCAAACAGGTCTTTGGAAAGCATGCCTATAATATCCCGGTGGTTTCCAACAAGTCCCAGGTAGGGCACCTCCTGGGCGGCGCCGGGGGCATCGAAAGCGTGTTCAGCGTTCTGACCCTCTTCCACGGCATTGTCCCGGGCACGGCCAACTATGAAACCCCTGACCCGGAATGCGACTTGAATTACATGGGCAAAGGCCCGGAGAAAAAAGCGGTCAGAATAGTGCTTTGCAACGACTTCGGCTTCGGCGGCACCAACGGCAGCATTATCTATAAACGTTGGGAAGGTAAGTAAGCCGGGGAGGTCTCTCCTGCCTGGATCCTGCCGCCGGCGTTGTTCGCCCCTGGCCCCGTATTATTTTTCAGCCGCTTTGCGAAAAAAGATGTGATGGGGGCGGGGGAATCACTCCTTCTGAGCGGGGTTTGGCGCGTCCGCCCCAAAAAATTTTACGAGGAAAGAAGGACATGGACGAATTGTATTTGCAGGATATGGCGGTGGGGCGGGCGGTTATCCGCGAAATGGAGCGGCAGGTCGTAAAGCTGGAGATGATCGCCTCGGAGAATTTTGTTTCGCCGGCGGTGCGCCAAGCCCAGGGGAGCGTGCTCACCCACAAGTACGCCGAGGGCTATCCGGGCAAGCGCTATTACGGCGGCTGCGAATTTGTGGACGAGGTGGAAAATTTGGCCATAGAGCGGGCCGGACGCCTGTTCCGGGCCGAGCAGGTGAACGTGCAGCCCCATTCCGGCAGCCAGGCCAACATGGCGGTGTATTTCAGCGCCCTTAATCCAGGCGATAAGGTGTTGGGCATGGATCTGGCCCACGGAGGGCATCTGACCCACGGCAGCCCGGCCAATTTCTCCGGCAAGTTTTTCCGTTTTGCCTCCTATGGCGTTTCACGTGAAACCGGGCTTATTGATTATGACGCCCTGGCGGCTCAGGCCCGCCGCGAGCGCCCGCGCCTGATCGTCGCCGGAGCCAGCGCCTATGCCCGCACCCTGGATTTCGAGCGCTTCAGGGCCATCGCCGATGAAGCGGGCGCCCAGCTCATGGTGGATATGGCCCACATTGCCGGGCTGGTGGCCGCCGGCGTCCATCCTAGCCCTGTGCCGCATGCCCACTACGTCACCACCACCACGCACAAGACCCTGCGCGGTCCGCGCGGGGGGATGATCCTGGCCGGAGGCGACCAGGCCAAGGCCGTGAACAGCCAGATTTTTCCGGGCATTCAGGGAGGGCCGCTCATGCATGTGATCGCGGCCAAGGCCGTGGCTTTGGGCGAGGCCCTGAACCCTGGCTTCGTCAAATACCAGAAGCAGGTGCTGGAAAACGCCAAGGCCCTGGCCGAGGCGCTTTTGGCCGGGGGCTGCCGTCTGGTTTCCGGCGGCACGGACAACCACCTGTTGCTGGTGGACTTCACCGGGTCGGACATCACCGGCAAAGAGGCCGAAAGCGCCCTGGATCAGGCCGGGATCACCGCCAACAAGAACGTGGTGCCCTTTGAAACCCGTTCTCCCTTCGTCACTTCAGGGGTGCGCCTGGGCACGCCGGCCTTGACCACCAGGGGTATGAAGCCTGGCGACATGCGCAAGATCGCCGCCTGGATCGTTGAAACCCTTGACTCCCGGCACAATGAAACCAGACTGGCCGCCATTCGCCGCAAGGTGGAAAAATTCGCCCGCGCCTTCCCTATATATGCCTGGTGAAGAGGGGCGGCCCGGCCGCCTTCCCTGGCCGGAATACTTCATGGGCATCACCAGGCTGGCGGCCGAGCGTTCCACTTGCTTGCGCCGCAAAGTGGGGGCCATCGCCGTGCTGGATAAACGCATCCTGGCCACCGGCTACAACGGCGCGCCGGCCGGTTTGGCCGATTGCCTGGACTTGGGCTGCCTGAGGCAATCCCTGGGCATAAAATCCGGCGAGCGCCACGAGATGTGCCGTGGGCTGCACGCCGAGCAGAACGTGATCATCCAGGCCGCGGTACACGGCATTTCCTTGCGCGGGGCGGCCCTTTACTGCACCAACCAGCCCTGCTCCATATGCAGCAAGATGATCATTAACTGCGGCTTCAGGGTCATTTATTACGCGGATTCTTACCCGGACGCCTTTGCGGAAACCCTGCTCCGGGAGGCCGGGATTCCCCTGGAGCCCCTGTCATAGAAACGGAGGCGGAATGAAATCCTCTGTTGGGAGCGATTCCTGGGATGATTTCATGTTGGAGGCGATCCGGCTGAGCCGGGACGGTTTTGGGCGCACCGCGCCCAATCCCATGGTCGGGGCCTTGCTGGTGCGCGACGGCCGGGTTATGGCCAGGGGTCTGCATCGGGCTTGGGGCGAGGCGCATGCCGAGCTGGATGTTCTGGAAGATGCCCGCAGGCAGGGGCTTGACCCGGCCTCCTGCACCCTGGTGGTGACTCTTGAGCCATGCAGCCATCACGGGCGCACTCCGCCATGCGTGGATGCCATTTTGGGGGCAGGCATCCGGCATGTGGTCATAGGCGTCAAAGATCCCAACCCCGTGGCCGCGGGCGGGGCGGAGCGCCTGGCCGGGGCCGGGGTCAGGGTGGAATTTGGAGCGGCGGCCCAGGAATGTCTGGATAATATAGCGGATTTCTTGCATTTCAGGAACAGCCGCCGCGCTTGGCTGACCCTGAAGCTGGCCTCTACCCTGGATGGCCGCATTGCCGACCACACGGGGCGATCCAGGGGGATCAGCTCCCCGGAAAGCCTGGAATACGTCCATTGGCTGCGTGGCCGGGTTCAGGCCGTGCTGGTGGGAGGGGGAACCTTTTACGCGGACAATCCCATGCTCACGGTCAGAGAAACGGGCAGGGATCTGCCGGATCAACCTTTGGCGGTGGTGGCCGCTTCCAATTTGCCGGAAAAAAGCTCCGCCTTTTCTCTCTTGCGCGAACGGCCCGGCAGCACTATATTTTTTACCGGCAAGGCGGCGGCGGAGAGCGCGCGGGCCAGGGAACTGCGTTCTTTGGGCGTGCGGGTGCACGGGATGGAAGATATGGATGGCCTGGGGCAGGTTCTTGAGGTTCTGCGCCGGGATTACGCTTGCCATTATGTCCTGTGCGAAGGCGGCGGCCGCCTGGGGTTTTCGTTTTTACGCCAGGGACTGGCGGACGAAATCCTGGTGCATCTGGCCCCTTTGGTGTTGGGGGATAATCAGGGCAAACCCCTGTTTGACGGAGGCGCGCCGCGCAGCCTGGGGACGGCCTCCGGCCTGCGCCTGGTTTCCATGGAGCGGCGCGGCAGGGATGTGGCCCTAAGGTATTTTCCGGAAGAGATCAACCCCGCGAGTAGTGGATAAGTATGTTCACCGGACTTGTGCAGAGCATCGGCAGGGTAGCCGCCCTTTCCCCCTCCGGACGGGAATTGCGCATGGTGATCCGGACGGACTGCCCTATGGAGGATTGCGCCCCCGGCGAGAGCATCGCGGTGAACGGGGTTTGTCTGACCGTGGAGCAGGCCGGGCCGCTGGAATTTTCCGCCTACGCCTCGGGGGAGACCATCAGCCGCACCAATCTGGGAGCGGCGCGGGCCGGCGACGCGGTCAACCTGGAACGGGCTCTGCGTCTTTCCGACCGCCTGGGCGGACACCTGGTAAGCGGCCATATTGACGCCATGAGCGAACTGCTCCGCATGGACCAGGCCGGGCTTTCCCTGCGCGGGCGTTTTTCCTGTCCCCCGGAACAATCCAGGCATATCTGCGCCAAGGGTTCGGTCTGCCTGGACGGGATCAGTCTGACGGTCAACGAGCGGGGGGCGGATTATTTTGAGGTCAACCTGATCCCGGCTACCCGGCAGAGCACCATTGCCCGGGACTGGAAGCCGGGACGGAAAGTGAACCTGGAAACCGACTTGATCGCCAAGTACCTGGATCAGCTTGTGCAACCTGGGAAGCAGGGCGGCGGCGCCCTGGATTTGGATTTTTTCAGACGCAATGGATGGTAGAGGAGTCTTTTAATGAGCCTGTGTAAAACCGAGGAAGCCATAGAAGAAATTCGCGCCGGCCGGATGATCATCCTGGTGGACGACGAGGATCGCGAAAACGAGGGAGATCTGACCATAGCGGCGCAGTTCGCCACGGCCGAGGTCATAAATTTCATGGCGGTCCACGGTCGGGGGCTGATTTGCCTGCCCCTGGCCCCGGAGATTTGCGAACAGTTGCGCCTGCCGCTGATGGCCAAGACCAATGAATCGGGTTTCGGCACCAATTTCACGGTCTCCATAGAGGCCAGGCAAGGGGTGAGCACGGGCATTTCCGCGGCGGATCGCGCCCGGACGGTGCAGGCGGCCATTGCTGAAGACGCCTCCCCGCGTGATGTGGTCAGCCCTGGGCATATGTTTCCGCTTCGCGCCCAGCCTGGCGGGGTGCTGGTGCGGGCCGGGCAGACCGAGGGCGGAGTGGATTTGGCCCGCTTGGCCGGGCTGCGCCCGGCGGCGGTGATCTGCGAGATCATGAAAGACAACGGCGAAATGGCCCGGATGCCTGACCTGGTGGAATTCGCGGCCAAACATGGTTTGAAGATCGCCACTATCAAGGATTTGATCCGCTACCGGGTGCGCTCCGGGGTACTGGCGGTGCGCCGGGCGGCCCAGGCTAATCTCCCCACGCCCTATGGCGATTTCGGGATCATCGTCTATGAGAATGATGTGCTGCCCACGCCTCATGTGGCCCTGGTCAAGGGGGATCTGGCCAAGGGCGGGCCGGTGCTGGTGCGGGTGCACAGCGAGTGCCTGACCGGGGACGCCCTGGCCTCCCTGCGCTGCGACTGCGGCGGGCAACTGCACGCGGCCATGCGCATGGTGGCGGAAGAGGGCCGGGGGGCGATCCTGTATATGCGCCAGGAAGGGCGCGGCATCGGTCTGACCAACAAAATTAGGGCTTATTCCCTGCAGGACGGCGGGCTGGATACGGTTGAGGCCAACCTGAAGCTGGGCTTCAAGGCCGATTTGCGCGATTACGGCATCGGCGCGCAGATCCTGGTGGACTTGGGGGTGCGCCAGATGCGCCTCCTGACCAATAACCCCAAGAAGATAATCGGGCTGGAGGGTTACGGCCTGGAAGTAACCGAGCGGGTTCCCCTGGAATTGGGGCCTTCCCTGTTCAACGAGTCCTATCTGCGCGCCAAGCAGGAGAAAATGGGGCATCTCCTGAAAATGGAGCGGAAAAAACACACAGGAGCTGAATAATGCTGCACATTAAAACCATCGAAGGGCAACTGGAGGCCGGGGGGTTGAGGATCGCCCTGGTGGTCACGCGGTTTAACGATTTTGTGGTGGACAAGCTTTTGGACGGGGCGGTGGATTACCTGGTCCGCCACGGGGCCGCGCGGGAGGATCTGGAGATTGTCCGCGTTCCCGGCGCCTTTGAGCTGCCGTTGGTCTGCCAGAAACTGGCCCGTTCAGGGAGTTACGCGGGGGTGGTCGCCTTGGGCGCGGTCATCCGCGGGGCTACCCCGCATTTTGAGTATGTCTGCGCCGAGGCGATCAAGGGTTTGGCCCAGGTGGCCCTGGCCTCCGGGGTGCCGGTGGGCTTCGGCCTTCTGACCACGGATAACTTGGAGCAGGCGGTGGAGCGCAGCGGAGGCAAGAGCGGCAACAAGGGGGCGGAAGCCGCCGCCGCCATGCTGGAGAGCATCCGGGTGCTGGAACAGCTTTAAGCCTCTGGCGGCAGCCCCAAAAGAGCGGACCGAGTCACCGTAAGTGTTCAGGCACGACGGCCATGCTGATGATCAGGGGTTTGAGGAGGCTTTGGCGGATGCCGATATGGTATTCTTCCTCCAGGTCGCGGAGGGCGTCCCAGCAGTTGTGGCAGGGTGAGATGACCAAAGTGGCCCCGGTGGCCAGGATCTGGTCGCGCTTGCATTTGAGGGCCAGGTTGCGCTGTTTGCGGAATAAGCCGATGCCGTTAAGCCCCCCCCCTCCGCCGCAGCAGTAGTTGTATTCGCGGTTCGGATCCATTTCCGTGAAATAGCCGTCTTCCACGATATAGCTCATTATTTCGCGGGTAAAACCGGCGAGGCCGTTGTTGCGCACATAGTTGCAGGCGTCCTGTATGGTGACTTTCTCGCGGATTTTTTTGGCCGGGTCTATTTTAATCCTGCCGCTGCGCAGAGTTTCGGCCAGCCACTCCACATAGTGGATATAGGGGGCCGGAGGCTGCCCGTCAGGGCGTCCGGCCCAGTAGGGACCTTCGACCACCGTGGCCCGGTGGGCGTGCCCGCACTCGGTGCCGATGACCCGTTTGGGCTTCAGGCGCCCGATGGCCGCATAGACTTCCAGGACGTTTCCCTTGGCGCCTTCCCAGTCGCCGGCGAACATGGACATGGAGGTCTGGTCCCAGCCCCGGCTGGGGACGGTCCAGTTTTCACCGGCCAGGTGAAAGATGATGGCGGCCTGGGCCACGTCCTCCGGGTAGTGTTTGGGTTCGCGGGCGTTCAGGGTATACATGGTGTCCGCGTTTTCCTTGTCCACGGGGATTTCCAGGCCCGGCCACTCATCCTGCTGTTCCTCGCCCATCCATTCGCAGGTTTCCACCCAGTCTTCGCTGCTCACGTCCATCTGGGCCTTGTATATCCGGTGCATGCCAGCGCCGATTTTCAATTCCCAGGGCACGAAGCCCTGGGAATACAATAGGCCGCGCAGGTAGCTGAACATAACCCCCACGTCTATGCCGTGGGGGCAAAACTGCCCGCAGCGGTTGCAGCAGGCGCAGCGCGCCCAGGCGTATTCCATGGCCCGGCGCATGAAGGCGTTATCCACCTTGCCCCGGCGGCGGATCATTTCGCCAAGGGTGCTTTGGATCTTGAAGGCCGGCACCTGCTCGGGGTCCCGATCGCTCACCCGGTACATGAAGCAGCTTTCAGCGCACAGGCCGCAACGGGCGCAGATTTCCAGCCAGGTGCGGGTGCGGGACTTGCAGGTTTTTTGGATATTCTCCCAGAGTCCCGCCGCATCAACCTCCAGGCCGGCCATTTCCTCGTAGTATTGTTTGCCGCCGTTATCGCCGAGGAGAGTCTTGAGGGCTTCCTGGGTGGTGATGGGCGTTTTGTTGCAAAACCGGCCTTCGGGCATGGCGGACTCCTTGTGTGCGGCTTACCAGGGGAAACAGGGACCGCGGGCGCTACCGCCGCGTTTTATGGCGTAATCCGCTCCCAACTGCCAGCGGGAGGCGAAGTGCAAGACCATGTGGGAGAGCCTGGTAAAAGGGGCGAGGATCAGCAGCAGCTCTCCGGAGATGATGTGGCAGAGCAGCCAGAAATTATACAGATCCGTATGCAGGCGGGTGACGAAGCCGGTGACGAAGGGCAGGACCGCGAGGACCAGGATGCCATAGTCGCTGGCGGTGGTGAGGATGCGCACTTCGGCCAGAACCAGCCGCCGCAGTAGAATCAAGGCCGCGCCGGCGATGGTTCCCAGGACCAGGACATCGGCCAGGGGCTGCGGCATGGAGGGCCGGGTGAAGCCAAGAGTGTCTTGCAGGATGACGTTGTGCCCGGCTAGGAAGGCGGGCGTCAGCACCGCTCCGGTGTGCAGGAGTAAAAAGCAGACCGTGAAAAAGGGCTGGGCCCGCCAGCCGCGGGTTCCGAAAGGGATGAGCCATTTGCAGATGGAATGGAGGCCGCCTTTCATGCCTTGGGGCAGGCGGGCGGTATAGGCCACCCGTTCAAGACGCCAGTCCAGTCCCCTGAAGTAGGAGACCAGCCGGTAGATCATGCCGCCGAAAAATACGGTAATGGAAAGGATCAGCATGGGTCCGGCGAGGAAATGGTATAGCATGCGGGCTTCTCCTTGCGGCGCGGATGTTTTTGAGCTGTGGCAGGCGCGGCATTGCGCCGCCGTAGGTCCGGAACGGCCTTGGTCTTTGCCCGGTTTTTTGTGGCAGCCGATGCAGTTGCGGTGGTAAAAATCTTTTGACCGGCCGTGCTCTATAAAGCCGAAGGCGCGGCCTGGATCATGGCAGACGCGGCAGTCTTTTTTTACTTTTGCCAGCGCCCTGCTGTGCCGGTCGTGCAAAAAGACCACGGCCGGCATTTCCGGTTTTTTGTGTTCAGCCTGGGGTTGGAGGACAATGGCATCAGGGGGCCGCTCCGCGGCCGCGGCTTCCTTCGGCCCGGAGAGGGGGGGGAGCGGCAAGGCCAGAGCGAGCGCTCCCGCCAGGAACGGCAATGACCTGTGGATTTTCATAGCGTGGTCCTTGCGTGGTCCTTTTCCGCCTCTCGCGGTCCGCCTGAGCGCCAGATAGCAGCATGTCCAAGGCAGGCCCGGTTTTCCTGCCTTTAGGACATATGGTGGCGGGCGTTTTTTTTCAAGAGTTTTTTCAGGTCAAGGCGTTTTCGCCTTCAGGCTTTTCCAGTCCGTCCCGGATGTGCAGGTGCATCTGCCGCAGGGCGTCCAGAATGGAATCGTAAGCCACGGAGTAGATGGTCTGGCGTCCGTTTTTGCGCATGCGCAACACGCCGTTGTTGTGCAGCACGGTGAGGTGGTGCACAATGGTGGTGCGCCCCAAATCGAATTGGTCCGCGATTTCTTTGATGGAAAGCTCTTCGCCGGGTTTCGGCAACATGATGATTTCCTGGCGGATGGCATTGCCCAAGGCGGCGAAAACAAGAGTGGCCCGGTGCAGGTCTTCCGGCAGGCCTTTGCTGATGGAAGTAGGCATGCATATTCCTTGCGGTTGTTTGTTTCAGGAATGAGTATGCGTGCGCGGAGGAACGGGCGAAGGAAAAGAAGAGGATTCGCTGGCGATGGAGAGCAGTCGGCGCCTCAGCCAAGGGGATCTGCGCGCAGATCCTTAAAACGGATATAACATATTTTTTCTGGCGTGCAATACGCCGGAAATAAAAATCTGTTTCCCGGCGGCATAAATCCTCTTGCCTTTTTGTGTTTCCTGTCACAAAGTAGAGAGCAATCTGGAAATTTTGTTTTTGAACGGGGAGTTTTCAGGATGAATTTAGGAGGGTTACGTTATCTGGTGGTCGGCGCCGGTCTCTGGGGGCTGGTCCTGGCCGAGCGTATTGCTTCCCAATTGGGCGAAAGGGTTTTGGTGCTGGACCGGCGCAACCATTCCGGGGGCAACTGCTACGCGGCGAAAGACTCTGAAACCGGAATCGAGCGGCACATTTATGGAACCCATGTCTTTCATACCTCCCTGCCCAGGGTCTGGGAGTACCTGAACCGCTTCACCTCCTTTACCAACTACCGCCACCGGGTTTATACCGAATACCGCGGGCGGGTGCATCCCCTTCCCCTGGGTTTGGCCGCGATCAACAGTTTTTACGGGTTCAGGCTGAAACCTTGGGAAATGGAAGAGTTCATCCGGAAGGAGTCCGGGGGGGGAGAGTTCCCGGACCCGGCCAATTTGGAAGAAAAGGCCGTTTCCCTGGTGGGGCGGCCTCTTTACGAGGCCTTTATCAAGGGATACAGCCAGAAGCAGTGGGGCCGGCATCCTCGCGAATTGCCGCCGGAGGTCATTGCCCGCCTGCCGGTCCGCTCCTCTTACAACACCGATTATTTTGACGATCTCTGGCAGGGTATGCCGGCCCAGGGCTATACGGCCCTTTTTGCCAGGCTCCTGCGCCATCCGCTCATTGACCTGCAACTGGGCGTGGAGTATGCCTCCATTGCCGACATGGTTCCCAAGGATTGCCAAATTCTGTATTCCGGTCCGATTGACGCCTTTTTCAAT
>WRHT01000014.1 GCA_009783115.1 Desulfovibrionaceae bacterium
ATGAGCACGCCCTCGTCCTTGAACTGCCTGGCCGCATAGTTGCGCGCCCGGAGATAGACCGAGCGGAAGAGATCCGGGTCATGCACCTCTTCGATGCCCATGCCGCCGCCGCCGGCCGAGGCTTTGATCAGCACCAGGGGATCGCGGATTTGGTTGTCCGTCTGAAAATTGAACAGGGTACGGGCCAGTTCCTCGGCTTCCATTTCATCGTAGATGGGACGGTCGGATCCGGGCACCGTGGGGACATCCAGGCTGCGGGCCAGGCGTTTGGTGTTGATCTTGTCCCCCAGCTCACGGATTACCCGCCAGGAGGGTCCGATGAAAATCATTCCCCGTTCGCGCTGGATGACCCGGCGGGCAAAACGGTAATCCTCCGAAAAAAAGCCGTAACCCGGATGAATGGCCGTGGCTCCGGATTCGTCCGCCGCCGCCATAAGCTCATTGGCGTCATGATAGGAAGAAATGCGGTACAGGCTTTTGCTTCCGCCCAGTTCGCGGGCCAGGCGCACATGCCCGGAGGCGTGATCCTCCTGGGTATATACGCAGACAAATTCCAGGCCCAGTTTACGGCAGGCCGTGAGGATGCGGATGGCGATTTCGCCACGGTTGGCAATAAGCACTTTGTGTTCATGCAGATCCAAAACGCGTTCCTCCTCTCCCGTGCCGCTCCCTTTTGACGCCTGCGGCAAACTGTCGTAAAATAGACCAAGAGGGTAGTTTATGCCAAACGGAAAAAAAGTCCAGAACTGCGCCGCGGCAGTTCGTTCTTTGTTGCCCGCGGATTTTGCCCCTAAGGTGGGAATGGTTTTGGGCACGGGCCTCGGCGGCGTTTCGGAGAAGCTGGAGGCCCCGTTCAGGATTCCGTACGCGGATCTGCCGGATTATCCGTTGTCCACCGTGGCTTCCCATGCCGGCCGTTTCAGCGCCGGCCGCCTCTCCGGCATGCCGGTGATCATGCAGGAAGGGCGTTGCCATCTGTACGAGGGCCGCAGTCCGCAGGAAGTGGTCATGGGCGTGCGCGTCATGGCCGAGTTGGGGGTGGAGGTCCTTATTGTCACCAATGCCGCCGGGGGCTTGAACCCGCTTTTCGCTGCCGGCGACATCATGCTCCTGGCGGATCAGATCAATTTTACAGGCCGGAGTCCTTTGACCGGCCTGGAAGATGCGTGCGGACGCAGCCGTTTTGTGGACATGAGCGCGCCATTTGACGCGGAGCTGTCAGCTTTGGCCGTGCAAGGCGCTGTAAAAGCCGGTTTTTTTCTGCGCCAGGGGGTTTTCCTTGGGCTCGCCGGTCCGCAGATGGAAAGCCGGGCCGAAACCCGCATGTTCAGGGCTTGGGGGGCCGACGCCGTGAGCATGTCCACGGTGCTGGAAGTGATCGCGGCCCGGCATCTTGGCCTGCGTGTTCTGGGCCTGTCGGTTATTTCCAACCTGAATCTTCCGGACAATATGGCGGATGCCTCTCTGGAGGAAGTCATCAAGGTTTCGTCCCGTGCAGTTGACCGGATTAGCCGGCTAATAGAGTCGGTGCTGGAAGGATTATGAAAAGCCCTTTAACCCAAGTGTTCATGTTCAAGGAAAACAATAAGCGCCACCTGCGTTTTATCCTGCGTTTCATCTTGGGCATGCTTCTGCTGATTTTTTTGTACAGTCTTATTTTTCAGCAGATCATGCGCCTGGAGGAGCGGGAATACGGTTTCTGGGACGGGGTATATTGGACCACCAGCACTATGTCCACCCTGGGTTTCGGGGATATAGTCTTCCAGAGCGCCCTCGGACGGATATTCAGCATCCTGGTGCTTTTTTCCGGGGTGCTCTTTTTCATGCTGCTCATGCCCTTCATTTTTATCCGCTTTATCTATCAGCCCTGGCTGGAGGCGCATAAACAGAGCAAGGTTCCACGCGGTCTGCCGGAAGGCTTGCGGGATCATGTCTTAATTTTGGGGGTGGATGATATTGCCCTGCAAATAACAGATCGCCTCATTCAACATAAAATTCCCTGTTACCTCATGGTTTCCGAGCAACATATGGCCCTCAGCCTTTTTGATCAAGGACTTCCGGTGTTGCATGGCGAAACGGACAACCCTGAAACCTGGATCGCGGCGCAGTTGCGTAAAGCGGCCATGGTGGTGCTGTTGCAGGACAATCTGAAAAATACCAGCATCGCGGCCTTGGTGCGCGATTTGGCGCCGTCGGTGCTTCTGGCGAGTTCAGCCACCAGCGAACATGCCGAGGATATTCTCCAACTGGCCGGGTGCAGCCAGGTATTCAATTTTACCAGGATGCTGGGCGAGGCCATGGGACGCCGCGTCTTTGCCGGCAAGCGCGACAGTAACATCATTGCCTGGTTTGAGGATCTGCACATCGCCGAAACCAGGGCCGGAGACACCCCCCTGGTGGGCAAGAGCCTGCGCCAGCTGAATTTGCGGGTCCAACTGGGACTGAATGTGGTGGGCATACGCCAGGGCCGGGACTTTTCCTCCGCCCATCCGGATACGGTCATTGACGAGAGCATGGTGCTGCTCTTGGCCGGGCAAAGGGACAATCTGGAAAAATTCGGCGAATACATGCGCCCGATGCTGGATAACCTGGAGGAGGCCGAGGCCGGCAACCCGGTGCTGGTGCTTGGCGGGGGCCGGGTGGGGATGGCGGTGGTGGACAACCTGAACCGCCGCGCCCTCCCTTTTACCTTGCTGGATAAAAATCCCGCGAGGATAAAAAAGGACGACCCCCGTTTTGTACTGGGCGAAGCCGAGGATATTCAGTGCCTGCGCGAGGCCGGCCTGGAACAGGCCAACAGCGTGGTAATCACCACGCACAATGACGATCTGAACATTTATCTGACCCTGTTCTGCCGCAAACTCAGACCGGAAATTCAGGTCATCGCCCGTTGCAATTTGGTCCGCAACATCAGGCCCCTTTACCAGGCCGGAGCCAGTCTGGTCATAGCCATTTCCAGCATAGCCGCCAATTCCATCATGAACATCCTGATTCCTGACAAAATTTTCATGCTCACCGAGGGCGTCAATGTCTTTCGCCTACCTTTGCCGCCTGCCCTGCACGGGCAGACTCTGCGTCAAAGCGGCATCCGGCAGCAGAGCAACTGCAACGCGGTGGCCTTGTGCCGCGACGGAAAAATGCTGGTCAACATGGACCCGGACATGGCTATGGAAAACGGTGATGAGCTTATTCTAATAGGTTCCAGGGAAGCGGAGCAGGACTTCATGAAGCGTTTCCCGCCGGAATGAGCTTCGCCCAAACCGGCCGCTGCCGGGGAAAGCTTTTTCTGGATAAAAGTCCCGCAAGATGTTAGATTATTGCTTGTAGTGAAAGGAGGGTAGCCATGCAGACCAAGCAGACCAAACATGTCAAGGGACATGAAAAGCGCCGGTATGGCCGTCTTAGCCGTACCTTTGCGGTGGATCTCTATCCTTTGAGTTTCTCGGGCGGGCGGGATAAAGCGGCTACGGCGCGTTGCTACGACATAAGCGAAGGCGGCTTTAGCCTGGAATCGCCTAAATCCTTTCAGCAGGGGACGCATTTACAGGCGCGCATCCATATACCCATGCTCAACCGTTTTGCCCCGGGTTTTTTCAAGGTATATGAAAACGACGCCGAACAATATTTTACGGCCATCGTGGAGATTGTCTGGTGTGAACCCAAGGGCGGCCATTACCTGGTGGGGGCGCGCTACGTCAATGTGGACGAGAGCCAGGCCCGCGCCTTGGCCGGATTGATCAATAAAGCCTTCCAGAGCGAAGGCCGGAAAAGTTAGAGCCCGTCTCCAAATTCTCTTTTACGGCCGCCTTCGGACTTTGCCCTGTCTTCGCATTTTTCCAATAGCCGGGGCATCTCCCTTGTTGCCATACGTTTTTCCTGTTCAATCGCCTCTTGGCAGAGGGAGGAAAATTGATTAGGGTGTGCGCGCTTGCATGGACCGGGCGGGCATGATGCTGCCAGTAGGGCGGCGAAAATCTCCGGAGGATGCCTTTGAAGCGAGGAAGCAAGGACGGGCGGACCCGGCGTTCGGAGCGTTCCAGGGCCTTCCAGGTTTTGTACGGCTCATCTTTCTGTCCGGCGCATTCTTTGGGGGAGCTCAAGCGGCGTTTTGTCAGCTCTTTGTATGCCGTCCCGTCAGAAGAAGAGCCGGAGCCGATCACCATCGAAGCCGGCGAAGAGGCTGAAAGCGGGCCGGAGACGTTTTTACGCGACCTGTTGAAAGCTGACGATAGAGGGACTGATCCGGTGATCACCCAGGAAGCCGGGGAAGATCCGGCTGGTTTTGCCTGGGATCTTACACGGGGGGCCTGGATTAACCGGGAAGAGATTGATCGGCTGATTGCGGATTTTTCGCGAAACTGGAAGGTGGAGCGCTTGGGAAGGGTGGAGCTGGCCTTGTTGCGTCTGGCCATGCAGGAGCTGATCTTTGGTGAGGAGACGCCGCCCAAGGTCATTCTTAATGAAGCCCTGGAGCTGTCCAGGCAGTTTGGCGATGAAACTTCCCGCGCCTTTGTGAACGGCATTCTGGATGCCGCCCTGAAGGCCCTGGAGGCCGGAAGCCTGCGGCGGGCCGGCGGTTTGCTCTTGAAGTAAATATGCCCTATGGGGGAGTGATAAGTGATGAAAGTCTATCTCGTCGGCGCCGGCCCCGGGGATCCGGGACTACTAAGCCTCAAGGGGCGCGATCTCCTTCAGAGGGCCGAGGTGGTGATCTATGATTACTTGGCCAACCGCGCCCTTTTGGATTATGCGCGTCCCGAGGCCGAGGTGGTTTATGCGGGTAAACAGGGAGGGGATCACACCCTGTCGCAGGAAGAGATCAGCCGCCTGATCGTTTCCAAGGCCAAGGAAGGCAAGATGGTGGTCCGCCTGAAAGGCGGCGATCCGTATATGTTCGGACGGGGCGGGGAAGAGGCCGAAGAACTGGTCCGGCAGCAGATCCCCTTTGAGGTGGTTCCTGGCATAACCAGCGCCATTGCCGCAGCGGCTTACGCGGGCATACCCCTAACCCACCGCTCTTTTGCCTCGTCGGTGATCTTCGCCGCTGGGCACGAGGATGCCGAGAAGCAGAAATCCGCGCATAACTGGGAAGCCCTGGTCAAAAGCAACGCTACTTTGGTTTTTTTCATGGGCATGAAGAACCTGCCGGAGATCTGCTCCTGCCTGCTGGAGGCCGGTATTTCGCCGCGCACTCCGGCGGCTGTGATCCGTTGGGGCACGACCCCCAGGCATAAGAGTCTTGTCAGCACGGTAAAGTCCCTGCCGGCGGAAGCGCAAAAACACGGCTTCAGCGCCCCTGCCCTGATCATCGTCGGCAAGGTGGTCGGTCTGCATGACAGCTTGAACTGGTTTGAAAAAAAGCCCCTTCTGGGCAAAGGGGTGGTGGTGACCAGGGCCAGGGAACAGGCCAGCGACCTCCTGGCCATGCTGACGGATTACGGCGCCAACGCCATTCCTTTTCCCACCATTGAGATTCAGCCCTTGGAATCTTATGCGGAAGTACGCAAGACCCTGACCTATATCAATTCTTACGACTGGCTGGCCTTCACCTCGGTCAACGGGGTGATCTGTTTCTTTGAGCAGATGCAGGCCATCGGCCTGGATACACGAGCCCTGGCCGGATGCAAGATAGCCGCCATCGGCCCGGCCACGGCCCAGGCCCTGAAAAAGCGCGGCATCCGCGCGGATTTCATCCCGGAGCGCTTTGTGGCCGAAAGCGTGGTGCAGGGACTCTGCGCCTTGGGGGTTAAAGGCAAGCGCGTCCTTATTCCAAGGGCCAAAATCGCCCGCGATGTCCTGCCGGAACAACTGGAGAAGGCCGGGGCCGGGGTGGAGGTGCTGCCGCTTTATGAAACCAGGACCGGGAACGCCCGTAGGGAAGAGATTTTGGAGCTGCTGGAACAGAAGGAAATTCACTACGTGACCTTCAGTTCTTCTTCCACGGTGGAGAATTTTTTCTCCCTCATCCCGGCGTCCCTGTTCAAGGAACATCCGGAAGTGAAATTCGCCTGCATAGGCCCGATTACCGCCGGCGCGTTGGCCAAGTACGGTCTCTCCTGCGATCTTCAGCCCGAGGAATACACCATCCCCGCCTTGGTGGAGGCCCTGGCCCGGAATTTTTAAGCCGCCAAGTCTACAGGCTGGGGGATAGTTCCAGGGTGATGCCCGCCTCCTGTTCGGTATCCAGGAGCCATTCTTTTTTGCGGTTCAGGATATAGACGATGAGCTCGCCGCTGGCGGAGTAGGCGATGGTCTTGCCGGGCTCGGCATTCTGGCGGACGAGCTGCTGGATCTCCTGCATGGCCTGCATGGCCTGCCATTCCATGTTGCGCCTGATCCCCGTGCCTTTGCAATGGGGGCAAGGTTCCGAGGCAATGGAAATGGCCGAGGATCCCAGGCGCTGGCGGACGACCTCCAATAGACCGAAAGAGCTGATTTTTCCCACATCGTGACGGGCGCGGTCTTCTTTCATGCCGGCGCGGAAGGTTTTTTCCACCTCCCGCCAGTGGCCGTGGTCGCGCATCTCGATGAAATCCACCACGATCTGGCCGCCGATATCGCGTAGGCGCAGTTGCAGGGGGATGTGCCTGGCCGCCTCCAGGTTGATTTTGAAGGCCATGTCCTCGAAGTTGTTTTTGCCGCCGCTGCGTCCGGAGTTGATGTCAATGGCGGTGAGGGCTTCTGTGTGATCAAAGATCAGGCGTCCGCCGGAGGGCAGGGTGACCTCCCTGGATTGGACCTGCCGGATTTGTTTGGCTAGGCCGAAACGTTCAAAGAAACTCTGGGCCGGGTCGTTATGCAGTTGGAGGATGGAGGCCCGCTTGGGGAAGAGCAGGGTGATGATTTCGCGCATCTGCTCGGCTATGCCTTCGTCGTTGATCCAGAGATCGGTGATGTCTTCGGTGAGGTAATCGCGCACGGCCCGGGCGGCCAGGCCGAGTTCCTGGTAGATCATGGCCGGCGCGTTTTCGGTGGATCCCTTTTTCCGCACGTCTTGCCATAGGCGTTTCAGGAGGCGGAGATCGCGTTGCAGGTTGGTCTTGTTGGCCCCTTCGCTGGCCGTGCGAACGATCACCCCCAAGTCCTGCCCGGGTTTGAGCTGTTCCAGAATTTCGCGCAGCCGGGCCCGTTCGGCGTCGTTTCCCACCTTGCGGGAGATGCCGATCTGCTCGTTGCCTGGGGTCAGCACCAGATAGCGGCCCGGCAGGGAGAGGTAGGATGTCAGGAAGGCGCCTTTGCTGCCCGAAGGTTCCTTGACCACCTGCACCAGGATTTCCTGTCCGGCCTTGAGCACTTTTTGGATCAGCGGATATTTATGCCCCTTGGCCGGCTCATGCGGGCTTAGGTAGTACTCGGGGTGAATTTCATCGATCTGCAAAAAGCCGTTTTTGGACGCTCCGTACGAAACGAAGGCGGCTTGCAGGTTGGGGTCCAGGTTGTGGATCACCCCTTTGTAAATATTACCCTTGACCTTCGCCTGGTGGAGCATCTCCACATAATACTCGCGCAGGTTGCCTTCCTCGGTGATGGCCACTTCCACCTGTTCGCCAGCCAGCACGTTCACGAACATTTTGCGTTTGCCCTTGTGGGCGGAAGCTGGTTGAGGGTCGTCGGTCTTGGAGGAACGTCCCCGGCGGGCGGTCTTGGGAGTTTCCTGCACCAAGGCCGGCAGGCGTTCAGGTTTGAGATCCGGCAAGGTCTCCGTGGTTTGGACTATGGCGGGAAGGTTGGCGGCAGCCTCCTGAAAGCGTCCTTCAGGAGGAGCCACGGATTCCGGCAGATCCTCCGGAACCTCCGGATCCATCGAAACCGGCGAATCCGGCATACTTGGCGTTTCCGCTTTGGGGGAGCTTTTTTTGCGGCCCCGGTTACGCGCCGGTTTCGGCTTCGGTTGGGCCGGGGCTTCTGGAGCCGGGGAGGCCGGGGCTTTGTTTTTTCTTTTACGGGGCCGTCTTTTTTTGGCCGGAGACGGGTTTGGGGACGCTTCCGCTGGAGGGGACGCCGGAAGATCTGTGGACATGGCGGCAGGAATAGACATACTAACCTCAAAAATTTGAAAATTTGGGATCAGTTTGCTTAGGGGCTATCCTTATATTTTCGCCCCAAGACCGGCTACCTCCTGGAAATCCGTTGATTTTCCGACCGCAAGGCGGCTGGAAATAACGAGGGAGTTCGAAGGAAATCATTTCCTTCGGGAGGGTTTGGGGCAAGACCCTAAAAAAGCAAACTGAACCATAAAAAATTCCGGCGGCCTGGCGAAACGTATCGCGATCCTGCGCCTGTTCGGCGCGGTCTTGGCCACACCGGGAAATAAAAACGGTTTTTCTAGAAAAAAGCAACAGGTTATTTGAGGGGGCCGGGACAGAGGTTCAGGCCGCCGGGGAGGCTTTTCCCTCCCCGGCGGCGCGTAGTTTCACTAGTCTTCAATATCCACCAGCAGCGGGGTCTTTTCCAGGTCTTCCAGGAATTTATCCGGGCGTTCCTTTTGTTCGGGGACCACGATGTCGGAGTTGACGTATGCGCGGTAGCCGGTGCCGGCCGGGATCAGGCGGCCCACGATGATATTTTCTTTCAGCCCGCGCAGGTAGTCCAGCTTGCCGCGCAGGGCCGCCTCGGTCAGCACCTTGGTGGTTTCCTGGAAGGCCGCGGCCGACACAAAGGAAGAGGTGGTCAGGGAGGCCTGGGTGATGCCCAGCACCAAAGGTTCGGCGGTGGCCGGGGTCAGGTCGGCCTTGATGGCCCTATCGTTCTCTTCTTTGAATTCCTGTTTGTCCACCTGCTCGCCGACCAGGAAGCTGGTCTGTCCCGGGTCAAGGATAGTGAGCTTTTTCAGCATCTGCCGGACGATGACCTCTATGTGCTTGTCGTCAATGGTCACGCCCTGGAAGCGGTAAACGTCCTGGATTTCATCCACCAGATAGTTGGCCAGGTATTTTTCGCCCTTGGTGCGCAGGATGTCGTGCAACTCGGGGTGTCCCTCGGTGATCAGCTCGCCGGCTTCCACAAAGTCCCCTTCGGCCACGGTGATATGCCGTCCTTTGGGCACAAGGTATTCCTTGGATTCGCCCACTTCCGGGGTAATCACCAACTTGCGTTTGCCCTTGGTTTCCCCGGAAAAGCTGACCATGCCGTCAATTTCCGAAACCAGGGCCATATCTTTGGGCTTACGCACCTCAAAGAGTTCGGCCACCCTGGGAAGACCGCCGACAATGTCTTTGGTCTTGGAAGATTCACGGGGTTTGCGGGCGATGATGTCGCCGGCGGCGATTTGATCCCCGTCCCTGACCATGAGCAAGGCGCCCACGGGCAGAGGATAGACAGCCGGCATGCTCCCTCCGGGGCGCAACTGCGGCTCGCCCTGGGGGGTTAGGATGGACGCCGAGGGTTTGAGGTTGGTGGAGCGGTATTCAATGATGGACTGGGAGACAATATGGGTGGTGTCGTCCATCTTTTCCTGCATGGTACGGCCTTCGATGATGTCCGAGAACTTGACCTGTCCGTCCACTTCCGAAACAAAAGGCTCGTTGAAGGGATCCCATTCGGCCATGAGCCGGCCCTTGTTGATCTCTTGCCCGTCTTCCACCAGCAGCCTGGATCCGTTGGGCAGGGTATATCTTTCGCGTTCGCGGCCCTGTTCGTCAACCACGCTGATCTGTCCGCTTTTGCCCAGGACCAGGCTCTGTCCGTCGCGGTTTTTGACGATTTTGATTCTGGAGAAGGATACCCGGCCTTGGTACATGGATTCAAGGCTGGAGCGCTCGATTTCCCTGGAGGCCGTGCCGCCGATGTGGAAGGTGCGCATGGTCAGCTGGGTGCCCGGTTCGCCGATGGACTGGGCGGCGATGATGCCCACGGCCTCCCCTATGTTCACCAGATGGCCGCGGGCCAGGTCACGGCCGTAGCACAGGGAACAGATGCCCCGCTCGGCGTGGCAGGTCAGGGGAGAGCGGATGGTGACGTTGTTCACCCCGGCTTCTTCCAGGGCGGCGGCCACATTTTCGTCCACCATGGTGTTGGGTGGGAAGAGGGCTTCCAGGGTTTCCGGATGCCGTACCGGGTAGAGCAGGGTGCGTCCCAGAATGCGGTCGGTAAGGCGCATTTTGATTTCCCCGGCCTTCATCAGGGGGGTGATTTCAATGCCGTCCACCGTGCCGCAGTCTTTTTCGCCGATGATCACGTCCTGCACCACGTCCACCAAGCGCCGGGTAAGGTAGCCGGCGTTGGCCGTCTTGATGGCGGTATCGGCCAGGCCTTTGCGCGCGCCGTGGGTGGAGTTGAAATACTGGCTCACGTCCAGCCCTTCGCGGAAGGACGAGGTGATTGGCGTTTCAATGATCGCCCCGGAGGGTTTGGCCATAAGGCCGCGCATGCCGGCCAGCTGGCGCATCTGGTCCTGGTTGCCCCTGGCCCCGGAGTGGGACATCATGTAGATGGGGTTGAAGGATTGGTTGAGGCGGATTTCGCCGCTTTGGGGATCTTGCACTTGGTCAAAAGAGATGTCGTTGGTCATGGCCGCGGAAACATCCTGGGTGGCCTTGGTCCATACGTCCACCACCTTGTTGTATTTTTCCGTCTGGGTGATGATGCCGTCGTGGTATTGCCGCTCGATGTCATCCACCTCTTTTTGGGAACGGGCCAGGATATCCTTTTTGCTCTTGGGGATGACCAGATCCTTGACCCCGATGGTCACTCCGGCCCTGGTGGCATACTCGTAGCCCAAGTCTTTCAGGCGGTCGCAGAGCAGCACCGTGGCCTTGCTTCCGGCCTCGCGGTAGCAGCCTCCAACTAGCTTGGCGATATTTTTCTTGTTCAGCACGCAGTTGACCAGTTCAAAGGGAATTCCGTCCGGCAGAATTTCGCCCACCAGCACCCGACCGGGAGTAGTGTCAATGATCCGTCCGTCCAGGCGCATGCGGATCTTGGCGTGCAGGGCCACCTGGCCGGAGTTGACCGCGGTAACCACCTCCCAGGGGGCGCAGAAAACCCCGCCCTCGCCTTTTTCAAAATCCCGGTCCACGGTCATGTAATACAGCCCAAGCACGATATCCTGGCTGGGTACAATCACCGGCGAACCATTGGCTGGGGAAAGGATGTTGTTGGAACTCATCATCAGCACCCGGCACTCCACTTGCGCCTCCAATGAAAGGGGCAGGTGCACGGCCATCTGGTCGCCGTCGAAGTCCGCGTTGTAGGCTGTGCAAACCAGGGGGTGGAGCTGGATGGCTTTGCCTTCCACCAGGAGCGGCTCAAAGGACTGGATGCCCAGGCGGTGCAGGGTAGGGGCCCGGTTGAGCATGACCGGGTATTCCCGCACCACTTCTTCCAGGATATCCCAGACCACCAAATCCTCCCGCTCTACCATCTTTTTGGCGCTCTTGATGGTGGAGGCCAGGCCCCTAGCTTCCAACTGGGAATAAATGAAAGGCTTGAACAGCTCCAGGGCCATTTTTTTGGGCAGGCCGCATTGGTGCAGTTTGAGCTTGGGGCCGACCACGATGACCGAACGTCCGGAATAGTCCACGCGTTTGCCCAGAAGGTTCTGGCGGAAGCGTCCTTGTTTGCCTTTGATCATGTCGGAAAGGGATTTCAAGGGGCGGCCGTTGGTGCCGGTGATGGCCCGGCCCCGGCGGCCGTTGTCGAAGAGGGCGTCCACGGCCTCCTGGAGCATGCGCTTTTCGTTGCGGATGATTATGTCCGGGGCTCCCAGTTCCATGAGGCGCTTCAGGCGGTTGTTCCGGTTGATCACCCGGCGGTAGAGATCATTCAGATCCGAGGTGGCGAAACGGCCGCCGTCCAGGGGGACCAGGGGCCGCAATTCCGGCGGAATAATCGGGATGACCTCCAGGATCATCCACTCCGGCTTGCTGCCGGATTCAGCCAGGGCCTCGACGATCTTCAGCCTCTTGGTGAGCTTTTTCTTCTTGGTCTGGGAACGGGTGTTCTGGGATTCCTCGCGCAGTTCCACCCGGAGTTTTTCCAAATCCAGGTTTTCCAGCAGCGAGCGTACCGCCTCCGCCCCCATGCCCACGGTCAGGGCGTCTTCTCCGTAGTTGTCAATGATCTTGAGGTACTGATCCTCGGCCAGCACCTGTTGCTTGGACAGGTTGGTCTTGCCGGGGTCCAGGACGATGTAGGAGTCAAAGTACAGGACCTTTTCCAGGTCCGCCATGGTCATATCCAGGAGGGTGCCGATTTTGGAGGGCAGGGTTTTGAGAAACCAGATATGCGCCACCGGCGAGGCCAATTCTATATGCCCCATGCGTTCGCGCCGCACCTTGGAGGCAATGACTTCCACCCCGCATTTTTCACAGACAATGCCGCGGTGTTTCATGCGTTTGTATTTGCCGCAGTTGCACTCGTAATCTTTGACCGGCCCGAAGATCTTGGCGCAGAAAAGACCGTCGCGCTCCGGTTTGAAGGTGCGGTAGTTGATGGTTTCCGGTTTTTTTACTTCGCCGTAGGACCACTCCCGGATGGATTCCGGGGAGGCGATGCCTACCTGGATGGCCTTCAGGTTTTTTATATTGGCCACCGTAATCGCGGAGCCCCTGGCTGTGAACAGATCGTCCAGACTCATGTCATACCTCCCTATTCATCACCCAAGACGCCGCCGCTGAAAGAACCCTGGCGGATGGGGCGTTTTTTGCCCTCTTCCTGGTGCAAGGTAACATTCAGGCCCAGGGACATAAGTTCTTTGACCAGCACGTTGAAGGATTCAGGCATGCCCGCCTCCAGCAAATTATCGCCCTTGACCAGTTTTTCGTACATCTTTACCCGGCCGGCCACGTCGTCGGATTTGACGGTGAGAAATTCCTGGAGCAGGTTGGCCGCCCCATAAGTTTCCAGGGCCCAGACCTCCATCTCGCCCAGACGCTGGCCGCCGAACTGGGCCTTGCCGCCCAGTGGCTGCTGGGTGACCAGGGAATATGGGCCGGTGGAGCGGGCGTGGATCTTCTCATCCACCAAGTGGTGGAGTTTGAGCATGTACATAATCCCGGTGGTCACCCGGTTGCCGAAAGCATCGCCGGTACGCCCGTCATATAGAATAGTCTTGCCGTCGTCCGGGAGGCCGGCCTTGGACAGCCACTTCCAGATTTCATCTTCCGAGGCCCCGTCAAAGACCGGGGTCTTGGTGATGATTCCGCCTCGCATGGCATATATCGCCTCTCTGAACTCCTCGTCATCCAGGGAGTCTATGAGGGATGAAGTCTCCGCGTCGTCGAACACCGTCTTGGCATCGGTCCGCACTTGTTTCATGGGCGCCCCGCTGGCGGCCAGTTCCGCCAGTTGCCGGCCCAGTTCTTTGGCACCCCAGCCCAGGTGGGTTTCCATGATCTGTCCTATATTCATGCGTGAAGGCACGCCCAAGGGGTTGAGCACGATATCTACCGGGCGGCCGTCGGCGAAGAAAGGCATATCCTCCATTGGCAGAATGCAGGAAACCACCCCCTTGTTCCCATGCCGGCCGGCCATCTTATCGCCCACGTTGAGCTTGCGCTTGATAGCCACATAGACCTTGGCCATCTTGATCACTCCTGGGGGCAGGTCGTCGCCTTCGGTAACTTTATCGCGCTTGGCGTCATAAGAGGCTTTGATGAATTTGACCTGTTTGTCGTAATGGTCAATGATTTCACCAACCTGTTCATTGACTTCCTTGCTTTTGAATATGCCCTGCAATTTTTTGATGGGGATATCTTCCAGCATTTCCGGAGAAAAAGCGCGTCCGGCCTCGGCCAGCACTTCGCCTTTCTTTTTGCCGGAGATGGTCGCGGCGATCTGTTTGCCGGCAGCCACGGCGGCGATCTTACGCTGGGTGGCCTGCCCCAGGGCCTTGACGTGATCCGCTTCCTTGAGATCCAGGGAGGCCAGTTCCGTCTGCTCAATGGCCATGGTGCGTTCATCTTTTTCACCGGAACGGCGGTTGAATACCTTAACGTCAATCACCGTGCCCTCGATGCCAGGCGGCACCTTCAGGGAGGTGTTTTTCACGTCCCTGGCCTTGTCGCCGAAAATGGCCCGCAGGAGTTTTTCTTCAGGGGTAAGCTGGGTTTCGCCCTTGGGGGTGATTTTGCCCACCAGGATGTCGTCCTGTTTTACGGCGGCCCCGATGCGCACCATGCCGCTGGCATCCAGATTGCGCAGCAGGTCCTCGCTGACATTGGGAATGTCGCGGGGGATTTCTTCCGGCCCCAGCTTGGTGTCGCG